>DATCUA010000030.1:0-8211 GCA_036567645.1 Rectinemataceae bacterium
ACGATGGGCGCCATAGCGGCAGGACTCGATTTCTACGCCGGCTACCCCATTACTCCATCTACAGAAATAGCCGAAATCTGCTCCGAGGAGCTGCCCAAGTTCGGCGGCCGCTTCATCCAGATGGAGGACGAGATAGGCTCGATAGCCGCCTGCATAGGGGCTTCCTTGGCGGGCAGGAAGGCGATGACGGCTACCAGCGGCCCCGGATTTTCCCTCATGCAGGAGTCCATAGGCTACGCCTGCCTCTGCGAAATCCCTCTCGTGATAATTAATGTGCAACGCATGGGTCCCTCCACGGGCATGCCCACGAGTCCCGCCCAAGGCGACATCATGCAAGCTCGCTGGGGCACCCACGGCGACCATAGCCTCATAGCCCTCACGCCGGGCAATGTCAGAGAATGCTTCGAGCTCAGCTTCAAGGCTTTCGTCCTCTCGGAAAAATACAGGGTACCCGTCATCGTACTCACCGACGAGGTGATAGGCCACATGAGGGAAAAGGTCGTCCTGCCCGATCCGAGGACCTACAGCATCCCGAGGCGTGCCGAGCCGGACTCGCCAGCCGGGTTCAAGCCGTACAAGGCCGACCCCGACGGGGGCGTGCCTCTGATGGCCCCCTTCGGCAAGGGATATCGCTGGCACTGCACAGGGCTCTTCCACGATGAAACGGGAGCCCCCTCTGGCAAGCCCGCGGTGGCTGACGCTCTCTTGAGGCGGCTCGAGCGCAAGATTACGAAAGACTCCAGCAAGCTTGCAGACCTTGTGACCGAAAGCATGGAAGACTGCGAGGTGGCCGTCCTTTCATTCGGAGCATCGGCCATGGCGGGGCTTTCTGCCGTCCGCAGGGCGAGAAAAGCCGGGCTCAAGGCCGGCATGATCAGGATAAAGACCCTCTGGCCCTTCCCCGACGCCGAAATCGCCCGGCTCTGCGCCGGATGCAAGAAGGTGATCGTGCCGGAGATGAATCTCGGCCAGCTCGCCCTGGAAGCGGAGCGGGTGCTCCGCTGCCAGACCGAGGTGATACGCCTGGGCAAGGTATCCGGCGAGCTCTTCCATCCGGATGAAGTATACGCAGCTCTCAAGGAGGCCTTCTGATGGCCGAGTTCCTCGATTATTTCCGCGTGGAGCGCCTGCCCCACATCTGGTGCCCCGGTTGCGGCCACGGCACGGTCACGGGAGCCCTGGTGCGCGCCATAGACAAGCTCGGGCTGGACAAGAACAACATTGTCCTCGTATCGGGTATCGGCTGCTCCTCCCGCGCCGTGGGCTACCTGGATTTCGATACCCTCCACACCACTCACGGCCGCGCCCTGGCCTTCGCCACGGGCGTAAAGCACGCCAGGCCCAACCTCAAGGTCATCGTGATGACGGGCGATGGAGACTGCGCGGCCATCGGAGGGAACCATTTCATCCACGCGGCGCGGCGCAACATAGACATCACCACCATCATCATGAACAACTCCACCTACGGCATGACCTCGGGACAGTATTCGCCCACCACCCCGCACGGCATGCTGGGAACCACGGCCCCCTACGGCAACGTGGAGCACGATTTCGACCTCTGCGAGCTGGCCAAGGCCGCAGGAGCCTCCTACGTGGCGCGGGCGACCAGTTTCCACGTTACCTTGCTCCAGGACCTCATAGAAAAGGCCCTCGTCAACAAGGGCTTTTCCGTGGTGGAGGCCCTCACCCAGTGCCCCACCTACTTCGGCAGGAAGAACAAGATCGGTGGGCCGGTGGAAGTGCTCAATTGGATCAAGGACCGGACGGTGAACGCCAAGGCGGCGGCCGCCATGACTCCGGACAAGCTCCAGGGCAAGCTACTCATTGGGGAACTCCACAAGGTGGAACGCCCGGAATACACGGCCGTCTACAACGAAATGTCTGCCAAGACCCAGAGAACTTTCGAAGGCTATAAGGGAGGAGAGCGAGGATGCGCGTTGAATTCAGACTGAGCGGATCCGGCGGGCAGGGCCTCCTCCTGGCAGGCATAGTCCTCGCCGAGGCGGCCATCCTGGATGGCAAGAACGCGGTGCAAACCCAGAGCTACGGGCCCGAGGCGCGGGGCGGATCCTCCAAGGCCGAGGTTGTGATATCCGACGAGGACATCGACTACCCCAAAGCCACCGACCCGGACTACCTCCTCGCCCTCACCAGGGATGCCTACCTAGGATACGGGGCTTCCATGAAGCGCGGGGTCATCATCACCGATTCCTCGGTGCGCCTCGATCCTTCTATAACGGCTCGCACGGTGAGCCTGCCCATCCTCTCCACGGCATCCGAGACCCTGGGCAAGAAGGTCGTGGCCAATATCGTAGCCTTGGGCGCCCTGGCCGGCGTATCCGGCATCGTGCCCAGAAGCGCGCTGAGGCAGGCCGTCAAGGCGAGGGTACCCAAGGGAACGGATGAGCTCAATCTGGCCGCCCTCGACGCCGGCCTTCAGCTGGCTGCCCTCTCGGGAACGCCGGGCGCCACCATTCGCTAAGGAGCAACCCATGGATCCCAAGGAACGACTAGTCCAAGCCCTCGAGGCCTGGGAGGAGAAGGCGGACAAAGCCAAGGCCAAGTTCCCCGAGCGCAAAGAGCGCTTCGTGACCGGCTCGGACTTCCCCATAGAGCGGCTCTACAGCCCACTCGATCTCGGGGAGGGAGAGTACCTGGACAAGGTCGGCTTGCCAGGCGAGTACCCCTACACGAGGGGAGTCCAAGCCACGATGTACCGGGGCAGGCTCTGGACCATGCGCCAATACGCTGGATTCGGCACGGCAGAGGAATCCAACGAGCGATACAAGTATCTCCTGGCGCAAGGCCAGACGGGGCTTTCGGTTGCCTTCGACCTCCCCACCCAGATCGGGTACGACTCGGATCATCCGCTCTCCTCGGGAGAGGTGGGCAAGGTCGGCGTGGCTATAGACTCCCTGGCCGATATGGAAACCCTCTTCGCGGGCATCCCCCTGGACAAGGTTTCTACGAGCATGACCATCAACGCCCCGGCATCGGTCCTCCTGGCCATGTACATAGCCGTGGCCGAAAAGCAGGGCGTGCCCGCATCGAAACTGGAAGGAACCATCCAGAACGACATCCTCAAAGAGTATGTGGCCCGCGGCACCTACATTTTCCCGCCCGCACCTTCGATGAGGCTGATCACCGATATCTTCGCCTATTGTTCCAAGGAAGTGCCCAACTGGAACACTATCTCCATCTCCGGCTATCACATCAGGGAAGCTGGGGCCACAGCAGTGCAGGAAGTCGCCTTCACGCTCGCGGATGGCATCGCCTATGTCGAAGCGGCAGTCAAAGCGGGCTTGGACGTGGACGAGTTCGCCCCCAGGCTCTCCTTCTTCTTCAACGCCCACAACGACCTCTTCGAGGAAGCGGCCAAGTTCAGGGCTGCCCGCCGCGTCTGGGCCAGGATCATGCGCGAGCGCTTCGGGGCCAAGAACCCCAAGAGCTGGATGCTCCGCTTCCATACCCAGACGGGAGGCTCCACCCTCACGGCCCAGCAGCCGGAGAACAACGTGGTGCGCGTGGCGATCCAGGCCCTCGCCGCGGTTCTGGGCGGAACCCAGTCCCTCCACACCAACTCCAGAGACGAGGCATTGGCCCTGCCCACTGAAGATTCCGTGCGCATAGCCCTCCGCACCCAGCAGATCCTGGCCTACGAATCGGGCGTGGCTGAAACCCCCGATCCTCTCGCAGGCTCCTACTATGTCGAGAGCCTCACGGATTCTATCGAGGAAGGCGTGATGGGCTACCTCCGGAGGATAGACGACCTGGGCGGGGCGGTGAAAGCCATAGAGCAGGGCTACATACAGCAGGAGATCCAGGATTCGGCCTACGCCTGGCAGATGGAAGTGGAAAAAGGCGAACGCATCGTCGTGGGGCTCAACAAGTTCCAGGTCAAGGAATCGGCGCCCAAGGGACTGCTACGGGTGGACCCCTCGGTGGGTCAGCGCCAGGTAGCCAAACTCGCCGAGCTGAAGGCGAAGCGTGACCCGGTCCTGGTAGCCCAAACCCTGGCCGCGCTCAAAACCGCGGCATCGGGGACGGACAACCTCATGCCCCCCATTCTCGCGGCAGTCAAGGCCTACGCCAGCCTCGGCGAGATTTGCGACGTCCTGCGCGGAGTGTTCGGGGAATACCGCCCCAGCGTGATGTTCTGAGGAGCGACCATGGAAAGGAAGATACGAGTCATCGTAGCCAAGCCGGGATTGGATGGCCATGACAGGGGAGCGAAGGTCATAGCCAGGGCCTTGAGGGACGCTGGCATGGAAGTGATCTATACCGGCCTACGACAGACGCCCGAGCAGATCGTCCAGGCCGCTCTCCAGGAGGACGCGGACGTGATCGCCCTCTCCATCCTTTCGGGAGCGCACAATCACCTCTTTCCGCGGGTAGTGGAGCTCCTTAAAGAGAAAAAAGCCGAGGATATCCTCGTGTTCGGCGGAGGCGTGATCCCCGAGGAAGACATCCCCTTCCTCAAATCCAAGGGGATAGCTGAGGTCTTCGGCCCTGGGACCCCCACATCCAAGACGGTTCAGTTCATTCTCGACAACGTCAAGAGGCGCTGAGGCGCGAATGCTCGATACTCTCGGCGAACGCTGCCGCTCGGGCGACACGCGAGCCGTGGCGAGGCTCATAAGTCTCCTCGAAGACGGGGAGAGGGAAGCCTATGCCCTCCTCGGAAGGCTCGAAGGCATGCGCGGTCGCGCACATGTCATCGGAATAACCGGGCCGCCGGGCTCGGGGAAGAGTACGCTCGCCGATAAGCTGATTGGCGTGTTCCGTTCGCGCGGCTCCAGGGTAGGCGTGCTCGCCATCGACCCTTCCAGCCCCTTTTCGGGCGGCGCTATCCTCGGAGACAGGCTGAGGATGCAGGGGCACGCCACGGATCCGGGAGTCTTCATCCGTAGCCTCGCCTCGAGGGGGAGGCTGGGAGGGCTCTCGAGAGCCACATCCTTCGCCGCCCGGGTCTTGGAGGAAGCGGGATACGACATCGTCATCGTGGAGACCGTGGGCGTCGGGCAGTCGGAGATAGATATCGTGAAGCTAGCCGACACCGTCGTCCTTGTCTCGGTGCCGGGTCTCGGGGACGAGATCCAGATCATCAAGGCGGGCATCATGGAGATAGGCGATATCTTCGTGGTCAACAAAGCCGACAGGGACGGAGCCGACAGGGTGGTGCGGGAAATCCGGGCAATGCTGGAAACCCAAGCCGCCCTGGCCCGGGGCAGGTCGCTCCAGCCCGTCCCCGATACCCTGGCGACGCACAGCCTGGACGCCCACCACGGGCTTGCGGCGGGGGCAGGAGCCCTGGGAAGCGAAGTCTCGGGAAACCTCGCCCAAGCGCCAAGCGCCGTTTTGTCGCAGGAAGCAAGCCTTCCTCCCGTCATCAAGACGGTAGCCGAAACCGGAGAGGGCGTGGGCGAGCTCGCCCGCCTCCTAGCGGAGCGCCACGAAAAGGCTCGAGCCGACGGGAGCCTCAAAGCCAGGAGGCTTTCTTCCCTGGCGAGGCAGATAGAGGACGGGGTCCTCGGGATGGCGAGCAGCCGGCTTTCTGAACCCGAGGGACGCATCCGGATAGCAGCCCTCGCCGAAGCGGTTGAGTCGGGCGAGAAGGATATCTACGGCGCGGCGAGGGAGCTGTTCCTCGGCCTGGCCGAAAGGGAGAATGCATGAAAACGTTGAAATTGGACCATGTGGGCATAGCTGTGGAAAGCCTGGGCTCGGCCCTCCCGGTCTGGGAAGGAGTCCTCGGCATGGTCTGCCAGGGCACTGAGGAAGTTGTTGAGCAGAAGGTGCGCACGGCCTTCCTCCCCATTGGCGACACGGAAGTGGAGCTCCTGGAGTCGACCGACCCGGAAGGCCCCATCGGCAAGTTCATTGCCGCGCGCGGCCAAGGCGTACAGCATCTGGCCTTCAGGGTAGACGACATAGATGCCGCTATCGAGGAGCTCAAATCCAAGGGTGTGCGGCTCATCGACGAAAAACCACGTTACGGAGCGGGGGGAGCGAGGATCGCCTTCATCCATCCCAAGGCTACGGGAGGCGTTCTCATCGAACTTTGCCAGAGAGGATAGGAGGAGATAGGGCCATTCGATAGGAATTATATCGATTCGAAGGGCATCGGCTGTGGAATAATCGCCGCCGAGGGGGTATACTCGGCGGCGATACCTATAAAGAGGCGAGGCTGTATGGATCAAAAACTGAAGGAACTTGAAGAGCGCAGAGCGACGGTGCTTGCCGGAGGCGGCTCGAAGCGTATCGCCGCCCAGCACGCCAAGGGTAAGAAGACGGCCAGGGAGAGGATAGACGCCCTCCTTGACCCGGGTTCCTTCGTGGAACTCGACGCCTTCGTGGAGCATCGCTGCACCGACCTGGGCATGGATGGGGTTGAGGCTCCGGGAGAGGGCGTCGTCATCGGCTATGGCACGGTGAACGGCAGGATGGTCTACGTCTTCGCACAGGACTTCACCGTAATTGGCGGCTCTTTGGGCGAGATGCACGCCGCCAAGATATGCAAAGCCATGGACATGGCCGTGAAAGTGGGCTGTCCCTGCATAGGCATCAACGATTCGGGCGGGGCGCGCATCCAGGAAGGCGTGGACGCCCTGGCCGGATACGGGGACATCTTCTACAGGAATACCCAGGCTTCCGGCGTGATCCCCCAGATCTCCGTAATCATGGGCCCCTGCGCAGGCGGAGCCGTATATTCCCCGGCTCTCACCGACTTCGTGTTCATGACGGAAGGATCCTCCAACATGTTCATCACCGGTCCTCAGGTCATCAAGGCCGTGACGGGCGAGGACGTCAGCGCCGAGGATCTCGGCGGAGCGCGGGTCCACACCGAGATCTCGGGCGTGGCCCATTTCCGCTTCCCCAGCGAGGACGAAACCGTGGCTGGCATCAAGCGCCTGCTTTCCTTCCTGCCCCAGAACAACCTGGAGGATCCTCCCCTGGTGCAGACCGGCGACGATCCGCAGAGGGCTGAAGAAAGCCTCGCTTCTATCATCCCCGAATCACCCAACAAGCCATACGACGTGAGAGACCTCATGGCCAAGGTGGTGGACTCGGGCGATTTCCTCGAGATCCAGCCGGATTACGCCAAGAACATCGTCACCGCCTTTGCGCGCCTGGGCGGAAGGAGTGTGGGCATAATTGCGAACCAGCCAGCGGTGATGGCGGGAGTCCTCGACATCAACGCCTCCGACAAGGCTTCGCGCTTCATCCGCTTCTGCGACTCATTCAACATCCCCCTTATCACTTTTGCCGACACGGCAGGCTATCTTCCTGGCGTCGGCCAGGAGCATGGCGGAGTGATCAGGCACGGAGCCAAGCTCCTCTACGCCTACTCGGAGGCCACCGTGCCCAAGCTCACCCTCATCGTGCGCAAGGCTTACGGGGGAGCCTACATCGCGATGTGC
Source organism: Rectinemataceae bacterium (assembly GCA_036567645.1). GTDB lineage: Bacteria > Spirochaetota > Spirochaetia > Treponematales > Rectinemataceae > JAPLSO01. The sequence goes on from DATCUA010000030.1 coordinate 7,422, forward strand.
TCTCGCCACCTCGGAGCCGACCAGGTCTTCGCCTGGCCTTCGGCCGAGATAGCCGTGATGGGCCCGGACGGGGCGGCCAACATAATCTTCAAGAAGGAGATCGAGGAAGCCCCGGATCCCGCCGCCATGCGCAAGCAGAAGATCGAGGAGTACAAGAAGAACTTCGCCAATCCCTACAAGGCCGCCGTGCGCGGATACGTGGACGACGTCATAGACCCGGCCCAGACGAGGGCGAGGCTCATCTCCTCCCTGGTCATGCTTCTGGGCAAGCGCCAGGCCGGGCCTTCGCGCAAGCATGGGAACATCCCTTCCTGAACGGAGAGCAGCCATGGATAAATGGATGATCCTTCTGGCGGGCGTAGGCACGGTATTCGCGGCTCTCGTAGCCATCATAGCGATGCTCGGGCTCTTCCGCTTCATCTTCGCCGGAAGGCCGGAGAAGAAGCGGGCGGGGCCGGCTCCACTGCCCGAGATGAGTTCGCCGCGGAACGGGGCAACGGTACCCTCGGCAGTTGTTCCAGTTGCGGCGGATCAGGAACTGATAGCAGTCCTGGCTGCCGCTGTGGCGGCGGCCTCCGGCAAACCGCTCTCGAGTTTCAGGATAGCCGGCGTGGAGCCCTCATTTGGGTCCGTGGACGGCTTCAACACCCCTGCATGGGGCAGAATCGAACGTTTTACGAGAAAATAGCACTTACAAGGAGCAGGCGATGAAACAATACAGGATATCGGTCAACGGACAGAGCTACGATGTCACCGTAGAAGAACTGGGCGCAGGTGCCCAGGCCCAGGC
>DATCUA010000031.1:0-2100 GCA_036567645.1 Rectinemataceae bacterium
CGAAAACCTTCCATATCTTCGGGATTATCCGGATCCGCCTTCCTGCACAGGAAAACCATGATCCGGAATCCTCTCCTATAGGGCAAGGAAAAGCAACAGCGCGACGCCATGCTTTGTGCGACGTTCGCGGATGCCGCCCTCTACGCCCAGCGCGCCTCTAGGCCCCAACTGGTTCATGCGGTCAAGAGCTTCGTGCTATAGTGCCCCCGCATGAATCTCATCTCGATATCGGGCGCCAGCGTCGCCCTCAAGGACGGCTTCCTCTTCCAGGATCTCGATCTGGGCATAGAGTCTGGCGAGAGGATTGGCCTCGTCGGAAAGAATGGGACGGGAAAGACAAGCCTCCTCAAGCTCATCTCGGGCGCCCTCCCAGCCGATTCGGGCCAGCTGGCCCGACGGCGCGGTTTGGCTATCTCAAGCTTGGAACAGATGCCTTCATTCGCCCCTGACACTAGCTTGTCCAGTTTCCTCTATTCGGGCGACGCACCAGAAATACTCCACCATCGCCGCGCCCGCGATGGCGAGATCTCTCGCCACGAGTTCGTCGAAGCCTATGGGCCCGTCCCTCTCGAAAACCGCTACGCATCCCTCTGTGCAGAGCTCGGGCTGGCGGATCAGGACAGGCTCCTCTCCACCATGTCGGGCGGCGAGGTGAAAAAAGCCGCGCTTGCCAGAACCCTCGCCCCCAAGGCCGATCTCCTTCTCCTGGACGAACCCACCAACCACCTGGACCTCGAAACGATCGAGTGGCTGGAAAACCGCTTGCTCGGATCCTCATCCGCATTCATCCTCGTCACCCACGACCGCTGGTTCCTCGACAGGGTTGTCGATTCCATACTGGAAATCGACAGGAGGCGCGTGTATCGCCATCCCGGCAATTATTCGGCCTATCTAAAGCGCAAGGCAGAGCGCTGGGCTTCCCTGGAGAAAGCCGAAAGTCGCCGCCTCGCCAATCTCAAGATCGAACTCGCCTGGCTCATGCGAGGCGCCCGCGCGCGGGCTACGAAAAGCGAACGGCGCAAGGATGAAATCCGTTCCATGCAGGAATCCGCCCTCGAGCGCCCATCTTCTAGTTTCGTCTTCTCCTCAGCAGAATCGAGGCTGGGGAAAAAGGCAATCGTCCTCAAGGGTCTGAGCCTGAGCTACGGAAACAAGCGTGTCCTCGATCCGATCGACTACGAAATACTCCCCGGAGCCAGGCTCGGCATCGTGGGTCCCAACGGCTCTGGGAAGACGAGCCTTCTCGAGCTGATCGCCGGAAAGCTTGAACCGAGCTTCGGCTCGGTGGACAGGGGAGACACGGTTCGCATATCCTTGTTCGAGCAGACAGCAGACGCCCTCGCGCCCGACAAGGCGGTTCTGGATTACATACGCGAACACGCCGAACGCGTGCGCCTTTCCCAGGGAGCCGCTGCCGACGCCTCCCTCCTCCTCGAGCGTTTCGGATTCGACCGGGAGTTCCAGGCCATGCCCCTGGGAAAGCTATCGGGAGGGGAGCGCAGAAGGCTCCAGCTCGTCCGCGTCCTCTCCGAAGCCCCGAACGTCCTCCTTCTCGACGAGCCAACGAACGATCTCGACATAGACACTATCGAAGCCCTGGAAGATTTCCTGGAGGGCTTCCAGGGCTGCATCGTGGCTGTGTCCCATGACCGCGCCTTCCTGGACAGGATAGCCCGGTACCTCCTCATCCTCGACGGCTCGGGTTCCGTATCGCCCTTCCACGGCAGCTTCCTCGAATGGAAATCGATCGCGGCCCGCAACGGTGCCGAAAGCGTCGGGTCTACTGGCAAGTCCCCCATCCCGCCCCGTCCCTCCCCGAATTCAGGTCGCCCTTCTCCTTCCGTTAAGCGCCTCAGCTACGCGGAAAAAAAGGAGTTTGAATCCATCTTGCCCCTCCTCGACGAGCTCGAAGCCGAAAAAGCCTCGCTCGAAGCACTCTTCTCGTCCTCCGGCGTCTCCCCGAACGAACTGCGGGCTGCCCATCAGAAATACGAAGCCCTCGGCCTCCTCATCGCTGCCAAGACCGAACGATGGGAAGAGCTCGCTGCCAAGGAATACCGTCCATGAGCGGCGGGGCCTTCGGAATCCTTTCGCCGGAGC
>DATCUA010000032.1:0-4473 GCA_036567645.1 Rectinemataceae bacterium
CTTCCTCCCGCCCTCACTGCCGCAACCGGCGCCGATGCCCTCACCCATGCCGTGGAAGCTTATACCAACACCCTCCATTACTCCGATGTCGACGCCCAGGCAATCGAGGCCGTCCGCCTCGTCTTCGCCAACCTTCCCAAGGCCTGCGCCCAAGGCTCGGACATAGGCGCAAGAGAAGCCATGCTCAGGGCTTCGCACCTGGCGGGCAGGGCCTTCACCCGCGGCTTCGTCGGTTATGTCCACGCTGTCGCCCACCGCTTCGGAGAGCGCTACCACGTGCCCCACGGACTCGCCAACGCCATCGTCCTCCCCTATTTCCTCGATCGCTACATCGAAGCCTGTCCCGAGCGTCTCGCCGACCTCTATCGCGCCGCCAATCTCCACAGCTCCACGCCGGTCACGGGTGTCGCGCCTGGCGCCGCCTCTGCCGGCGCCCAGACGGAAGCTCGAGCCACGGCCCTCGCCGAAGCACGCGGATTCGTCGAGGGGGTTAAATCCCTATTCGCCTCCGTCGGCCTTCCCCCGAAAGCCCAGTTCCTCCAGCGCTCCGATATCCCCGGTATCGCGGCCGACGCCCTCAAGGAAGCCCACGGGACTCCATATCCCGTGCCTCTCGTGATGAACGCGCCAGAACTCTCCGCCCTTATCGAGACCATGGCGCCAGATACCTGATTCCCCTAGCGCCTGGCCAGGGCCGCTCCATCGGCATTCGGCGCCCGGCCACCAGCGCCATGCGCCCAACCCTTTGCGGCCGGATCCTAACCAGCCAAGGAGATCGAATGAAAAACCGTTGGAATCTTCGCCTTGCCTTCTTCGCGCTCTTCTCTCTACTTGCGCTCGCCGTAGGTCTTTCCGCTCAGGTACCATCACCATACCCATCCGCTCTTTCCTCGTCTGGCTATCCCGTAACCCATCGGGTTCTCCCGAACGGACTCGAAGTATTCGCTGTGGAAAACCACTCCCTGCCTCTCGTGACCATTTGCTTGGTCTTCAGAGGCGGAGCGAGCGCCCAGACCAAGGAGACAGCCGGACTGTTCCGCCTCTATGAACGTATGCTGTTCGCCGGCAACCCATCCTACCCCACGAAGGAGAGCCTCAACGCGAGCCTCAACACGATGGGCGCCACAACCTGGAACGGTTCAGCCGGAACCGAATACAGCCATTACTATATCACCATCCCCTCGGACAAGACCGAGGAGGGCTTAGCCTTCTGGGCTGCCGTAGTCACCTCGCCCAGTCTTGATCCATCCGTCCTGGAAAACGAAAAGCAGTCGCTCTTGAACGAAATGGCCGGGAATCAGGCAGACCCGGCTCGCATAGCGGCCAGCGCCCTCGAATCGCGCATGTTTCCCGAATACCCCTGGCGAAAAAACGTGGATGGCCCTGCCACCATCATCGCGGGCGCTACGATCGAGCAGCTTCGCACGGTACAGGCCACCTACTACATTCCATCGAACTGCGCCCTCATGGTCGCTGGCGACATAGATCCCGATCGCGTCTTCGGCCAGGCACTCGACTATTTCGGCGCGTGGAGGGGAGCCCTGCCTCCCTCCATAGGCGAGCCTCCCCACGGCCCGATTCCAGCCGATGTGCGCGTTCTCGCAACCGACGACCTCTTCTACCGAGGCGTAGCCTATCTCCAATACCGATGGCGCGGCCCCGACGTACTCAGACAAACCGCCGACACCTACGTATCCGACGTCCTCCTCTTCCTTCTCTCCTCGCCCTCCGGAAGGTTCAAGAACAGCCTCATGAAGAGAGTCCCCAGCCTCTTCGACCCCGAGTATACGGACTTCATCTACCCGACGGCCCGCGATGGCGGCAACTTCATCTTCAGCGCCTACCTCGCTGTCCAAAAGCCGGCTACCGAAGAAGCCATACTCGATAGGGTTGAGGGACTCCGCAGGGTGGTCGCCGATGAATTCGCCATAATCAGCGCCGACCCCGAGGCCTACTTCGGTTCGGCCGAGCTGGAAAAAGCCAAGGCCACGCTGATCGATCAGAACACCTTCGCCATGGAGTCGGCCGAAAACTTCGTCGCCGACACTCTCAGCTTCTGGTGGTCCATCGCCACAGCCGACTACTTCTTCTCGTACGAATCCCAGTGCCGCAAGGTCAGCTGGGCCGACATCAGCGATCTCCTCATCCGCTACATCGTCGGTTCGAGCCCCTCTGCCGCTCCCCCTTGCGCTACCCTCGTCCGGCTCCGCACCAGCACAGCGGCTGCCGATCCCAGGATGGCGGCCAAGATGGTCGAGTACGGCTACTTCGAAGCGGCGGCTGACAACTCCTTCTGGTGGCAGCGCTGATGGGGCGAGTGCCGATGAAGCGCATCACTTGCGCCCCTCCATCCAGCCTCTGAATCCGATTCCGATCTTCCCTACCACCAGTGACAAGCCTGGAGCTGTGCATAGCTCAGGGGCCGCGATCCTCTCCTTGTAAGCCTTTTACGACGCCATATCTGCCGACACGACTTCAATGCCTGTAAACATCAGAAGGCTGAGAAGGAACGCGAATAAATCCGCCAGCCATCGAACCAAGGCCCCCAAAAAAATCGGTTGACTTGGCGTACCGCCGAGATAAAATAGAAAAGCGCGAAGAAAATACATCGAAGAATATAGGATACGTCGAGCGTTTTCATTCTGTTTCGGCGAAGGAAGCACCGCGTATCTACCACTTCCTCACGCATGCCTGCCCCGCTTCGCCCAGGTAAGAAACGCCCTTTCCCTTCGCTTTTCAATCCGTTGAATCGACCCGAGCCCTCCTGGGCGTTCATCTATCGAAAGGTGAAGCATGCAGATCATCATTCGCGCCGACATTCCCGGCTACTTTTCCATCCAAGTGCCCTACGACCGAGCCATAATCGCTGCCATCAAGAGCCTTCCCCTCTGGGCTTGGGCTCCCCAAAAAGCTGCTTGGATCGTTCCCGAGTCCTCCACCACGATAACCAAGTTCCTCGAAGCCGTGTGGAAAACCGGTCGCTTCACGGCGCCAGAACAGCCATCCGATTCCACTTTCGACATTCCGCCCATGCATATGGAGCATCCATCGCCAAAACCAGGCTTCTTGTCGACAACGAAGGATTCAGCCATCTCGCCAGAAAAAGCCTCGGCATCGGCTCTCGGGCTCGCGCCTCCGCATCCGATCCAAGAATCTCAGAAGGGAACCCGTTTGCAGTCCCGGACTTTTCAGATCCACGCGTCCGCCCCGTCGGTCTCTCCATTGATGCAGGAGTATGTCGAAGCCCTCGCGGCCAGGCATTACAGCAAGCGTACACTTCAAGCATATCGCCAGTGGCTCGATCGATTCTTAGGCGCATACCCTTCCCGCCATCCCAGGTCTCTAGGCGGGGCCGAAATCAATGAATTCCTGAGCCGCCTCGCCGTAGAGGGAAAGGTTGCCTCTTCCACGCAAAACCAGGCATTGGCCGCTATCCTCTTCTTTTTCCGCACCATACTCCGTAATCCCGTCGACGATTTCAGCGAAGTCATCCGCGCCAAGAAGCCCAAGCGGCTACCCGTCGTCATGAGCCGGAGGGAAGTCAAGCAGCTCATATCGGAACTCGAAGGCGATAAGCGCCTAGCTGCCGCTATGATGTATGGCACTGGCTTGCGCCTCCAGGAATGCCTAGAGCTCAGGGTTCAGGACGTGGATTTCGAAATGAACGAAGTTCTCGTGCGCAACGGCAAAGGCGGCAAGGATCGCATAACCATGTTGCCCGCCAGCCTGAAGCCCGACTTGATCCAGCACCTGAAGCTCGTCAAGGCTATCCACGAACAAGACCTTGCAGACGGATTCGGCCAAGTCCCCGTGCCCAACGCCATCGACCGCAAATACCCTAATGCCGTCAAAGATTGGGCTTGGCAGTGGATTTTTCCGCAAGAGCGCCGCTGGAAAAATGCCCAAACCGGCCAGCAAGGCAGATACCACATGGATCCGAGCATCATGCAGCGAGCCGTCTCCGAAGCGAAATTGCGGGCAGGCATCACAAAGCGCATAAGTTGTCACACATTCAGGCACTCGTTCGCTACACATCTGCTAGAAGGCGGCTATGATATACGTACAGTCCAAGAATTGCTCGGACATAGCGACGTAAAAACCACGATGATCTACACTCACGTACTCAATCGCGGGCCATCCGGTGTCATCAGTCCTGCGGACGTGATGTTTTGACTGTCTCGTGAAATTTTGCTGATCAGTCTAAAAATCTTCCTAAATTTAAGTATGCCATTTATTTCCATATCATAATAGTATTTAATATTTATCCAGTTTTATTTAGCATTTTACTTTGTTCACTTTTATTCTTCATTTTTATCCATTTTTGAACAGTCTAATAAATGTTAGGCAGACGCGCTAACGCGCGCGCAAGAATTATTAGAAAATGGGATATATGAATACATGACTATTACTACCATGACTATACAAGACTATGAAGGCGTCTATTCCTTGTGGATCAATACTCCAGGTATGGGA
>DATCUA010000033.1:0-3137 GCA_036567645.1 Rectinemataceae bacterium
GCGGGGCTATGCCCCGCGGCATGGATCACTTTGCGTTCTTCCAGAACTTGAGCGAGCCCGGGTGCACGGGCAGGTCGGCGGGTAGTGCGTCCTTGATGTTGAGTTCGCCGAAATCCTTGACGGCTGCGGTTATGCCCGCCCTGCCTTCCCACATGGCCTTGTTGAGCTCATATACGAGATCCTCGGGAAGATCCTTGCGGACGACGATGCAGTTATAGTCGCCGATGGTCTTCACGGGCTCTTTCACGCTCTTGTAGACGCCGGGTTCGACCGTGAAGGTGGTGGTGCCATAGGCCTTGGCCAGGGCGTCCAGGGCTTTCTGGCCGACCGGGAGGATGTAGATAGGCGTGGAGCTCTCGATGTTCATGACGATGCTCGCTACCTTGCCTACGGAGAATGCGAAGAGATCGAGGTGGTTGTCGGCCATGAGGTCGGCGCCGTTCTCGTAGGACGTGAACTCGAAGGTCCATCCCTTCTTCTTGAGCTTTTCGTAATCGGTGCCGTAGCCCTTCTTGAACATGGCCTTGATGATGAATTCGGAGGCTGTGCCGGGCTTGAGGGTGGCGAAGCGCACGGGGATGTCCTTGGCGAGGACGTCGTCCAGGCTCTTGATGCCATGCTTGTCCGCGAAGTCCTTGCGGATGATGTAGTAGGTGAACTGGGTGTAGAGGTTGGCCATCACCACGGCGTTCTTGATCTGCTTGCCGGCGAAATCCTCTTCAGCCGCGAGAGCCGCTCCTACGAGAGATACGACGGAGAATCCGAAATCGCCTTTCTTGAGATCCGCGTTGAGGATGTTGGCAACGCCTCCTCCCGTGGAAGATGTGGTCTGCAGTACGTTCTTGCTCCAGAGTTCGGAGAGGGCGGTCCCGAGGGCGAACCAGTTGCCGCCAGGGGGGCCTGCCATGAACTTGAGCTGGTCGGGCCAGCCAGCCTTGTTCTGGGCTCCGGCTCCCGCCACGAGGGCGAGGACGAGAATCGCCAAGATGGCTTTTTTCATCTTTGGACTCCTTAGCGAGACAATGTGGATATTCCTTCGGAAAGCCAGTCTAAATGAGCTTTTTCCCGCAGTCAAGGAATAGAAGCCCTGATCATCTTTCCGTCTCTTTGCCACGGCTTTCCGACTCCAGTACTTTCTATATATGAGAATCTTCCATAGCGAAAGCAGGAGCCACGCGTCGGCTTTTCCGATGCTCGCATCTCTCGTCCTCATCCCTCTTCTCGGCTCATCCTGCGCGGGCGCGCCTGCTGGACGGGCGCTAGGCAATCCAGTACGCGGCGCATGGAACGGAACGACTCTCGCGGCTACATCCTCGGGCTTGATCCGCGGTCGCCCGGACAAGGAAGAGACCTTCTCCTGGAAGGGGATCCCCTATGCCGCGGCACCCGTAGGAGATCTGCGATGGAAGGCCCCCAGGCAGGCCGCTGACTGGAAGGGCGTGCGGGAGGCTGCGTCCTTCGGCCCGGCTTCGGTGCAGCGTCTCCCTTTCTTCGGCTTGGCCAAGGGAGACGAAGACTCGCTCAAGCTCAATATATGGAGGCCGGCGGATGCGGCGACGGGACTTCCTGTATTCTTCTGGATCCACGGAGGAGGCAATTCCACGGGCTCGGCGGATAGCCCGGACTACCGGGGCCACGCTCTCGCGGCCCGGGGCAGGGTGGTATTCATATCGGCCAACTACCGGCTGGGACCCCTCGGCTGGTTTGCCCATCCCGGCCTGGCCATAGGGAACGCCGAAGACGACTCGGGCAATTACGGCACCCTCGACCTCATAGCAGCCCTTTTGTGGGTGCGAGATAACATAGCCTCCTTCGGGGGCGATCCGGGCAACGTCACGATCGCTGGCGAATCGGCCGGAGGTTTCAATGTCCTCACTCTCCTCCTTGCGCCCAAGGCGAGGGGCCTCTTCCATCGAGCCATCGTCCAGAGCGGTTACCGGACGACTGCCAGCATCGAATCTGCCCGCGCATTCGCCGAAAGCATGGCATCAGCCGCAGGGCTATCGGATGACCCAAAAGGATTGCGAGCCCTGCCGGCTAAGGAAATAATCCGGCTGGCGAAGTCGGGGATGGCCGGAATGCTGGACTTCCCCTACCCCGTCTGGGACGGTGCCGTCCTCCCCGCGGAGGGATTCGCGGCGTTTTCCGATCCGGCCAAGGTTGCCGACGTGCCCATCATCATAGGCACGAACAGGGAAGAGACGAAGATCTTCCAGTGGCTGGGCGGAGAGGATTGGCGAGATCCGTTCTACCAGGTACGGGCCGAGTTTGGAGGCGCGCGCTGGAAAGCCCAAGGCGCCGACTCGATAGCGGACGCCATCCTGAAGGGCGATCCGAGCCGGAAGGTCTATGTCTACCGCTTCGACTGGGGGGCCCCCAGGCCCGGCGGGTGGAGCGTCCTAGGAGGAAAGGCGGGGGCCAAGATGGGAGCCGCCCACGGCATGGAGATTTCTTTTTTCCTCCAGACGGACACTATCTACGGAGACCTCCTTCCCCTGCCCCTCAAGACACAGCGCAACGAGGAAGGCCGAAAGGGCTTGGGCGCTCTCATGGGTTCCTACCTTTCGGCATTGGCCTGGCATGGCGACCCGAACGCTCAAGGCCTGAGCGCGAGCGGCGCGCGTACCCTCGATAGGGCAAGGCCATCATGGGAGCCCTGGAGCCTGGCGGCCGATCCCCCTTTCATGGTCTTCGATGCGGGGTATGAAAGCGCCGAGCCGAGGCTGGAGTGGGGACGGATGACAGAAGAGGGCTTGAAAGCAAAGGCCGAGAGACTGGAAGAGAGCGTGCGGGTTCGGCTGAAGAAGATCATGGGCTGGTGAGCTATCCTGAAGAACAATCCGTGATTTGCGCCGACCGTGCTCCATAATGCCATGAGCGCCTTGCGCTTCGTACGCCGACATCTATACTTATAGATCAAGGTATCGATCCGGACGCGGTCGAGACGGCCATCCTTCCAGCATCCCCCGATTTAGCACGCGATCGTGAACAGCCGCGCGATCCGCCCGAGATATTCCGCGTCCACCCATGCGGACGGATTTACGAGCCTTCACGGAGCAAGATGCCGCGGCTCGGATCCGCAGGGCGGGAAAAGGGGGAAGGAATGGGAAGGAACCTCAGGGAACCCGCGGCCAAGG
>DATCUA010000034.1:0-1525 GCA_036567645.1 Rectinemataceae bacterium
CGGGCTAGTATCCATGGTACTATGATATCCAGCCTGGGGCTATTCTCATCGGGGAGTGGCACCGGGACATAGAAAAGTCAGGACATGCGATGATAGGCCCCGACACGTTCGCCGAGCGCCGCGGAAAGAAGCGAAATTCCTCCGGACATGCCAGGCCGGGTACCCCAGGGACATTCAACAAGACTCATCTACGTGGACAGCATGGCGGAGCCGAGGACGATCCACTTTCCCTCTATCTCGCTCAAATTGCCAAGTTCCCCCTCCTCAGCGCACAGAGAGAACAGGAAGTTGGCAAGGAAATACAGGAAGCCGCGGCAAAGCTCGCCAGCCTCGGGAAGATAGCCGCCTCGACTGGCCATGAAGACGCCGACAGCGAAAGGCGAGCACTCGAAGCGAAGTTGTCGACAGCCAAGCGGATGATGATCACGTCCAACCTCCGCCTGGTCGTCTCCATAGCCAAAGCCTATCAGCACAGGGGGCTCGGGCTTCTGGATCTCATAGACGAAGGCAACATCGGACTCCTGGAGGCCGTAGAGCGCTTCGATTACGCCAGGGGTTACAGGTTTTCCACCTACGCCACCTGGTGGATTCGCCAGGCTATCATCAAAAGCCTAGCAGATCAGGGCAGAGTGATACGCATACCTGTACACATGCTCAACACCATCAGGAAATGCTATTACGCATCCAAGCAGCTCGCCCAGGAGCTGGGCAGGGAGCCAGAGCTAGAAGAATTGGCCGAGAGAGTGGAGATGAGCAAGCAGAAGGTCCTCAAAGTCATGGAGTTTTCGCAGAAGACCGCTAGCCTGGATTCATCTATCGACGACGATAACGCCACAACGCTCTCTGAAGTGATCAAGGACGAGACGGGTCTCGATCCCTATACCGAAGCATTCGCTTCGACAATCAAGGACCTCTTGTCCTGCGTCCTAGATGGGCTATCCGAGCGGGAAACCACCATCTTGAAACTCCGGTACGGGCTATCGGGGGAGTCGACCCACACGCTCGAGGAGACAGGCAAGATCCTGGGCATCACCAGGGAAAGGGTGAGGCAGATACAGGAGCGAGCCCTCGAAAAGCTGAGGCAGAGCGATAGGCTCTCTGAATGCGGAGACTGAGGAGGGGAAGTCTCAATGAGCGTGCCAGGAAGGCAAAAAAGGGAGAGCAGGGATGATCCCGGCTCCCCTTTTTGCTTTCGTGGCTAGTTCCAGAACGTCGGATTCGATGCTTCACTGCGAGAGAATGGCAATCATGGCGGCATCGTTCTTGGCTTTGGCCTTGTCGAGGGGGGTCTCCCCCGAAATGTTCTTGGCCGCCTTGTCCAGCCCCATATCGAGGAGAATCTTCACCGCATCCATGTTGCCTTCCCGCACCGCGTAGTGGAGGAAGCCCTCGCCCAGGACGTCGGTGGACGAAATTCCCGCCGCCTTTACGAAGTCGCGAAGGTTGCCAACGCTCTTGAACGCCATCTTGAGGGGAGTCTCGGCTTGGCTGTTTGGGGCGAAGGGATCCGCTTTTGCCTGGAGCA
>DATCUA010000035.1:0-2783 GCA_036567645.1 Rectinemataceae bacterium
AGTCGGTCGGTTAAGGCGGTTGGCGCCTTTGGGGCGGAAGCATCAGGGGAAGCCGCTTCGGTGGCCGCCTCAGCCGGCGCCTTCCCCTCCGCCGCGATCCTCTCGGCGATGATCACCGGAGTGTGGATATAGCCGTCACTCCTCTGCGCCTTGGCTATCACGGCTACGACCTCGTCCATGAGGGAGCCGAGAGATGGGTCGTATGTGACGGCGTATACCGAGGCCACGGATTCCAGCCACTTGTAGAGGTCCCCGTCGAAAAAAGGGGGGCCGGAGTGCTCGCCCTTCTCCAGGCCAGCCGCTATGCGGAAATTGGCATAGGCGTGGCTCAGGGAATCGTTCGAGAGGATCTTCCACATGTTCGGGATCATCGATTCGCGGCAGACATCGAGTCGATCCGCCCAGAAACCCCCGGTCCACCGCAGTTCGTCTATTGAGAGCTCGCCCACGACAGCGTGGGGGCTGAACTTCGCCATGCGGACTCCTTGCCTATGTTCTTCGATTATTTTTAGAACGCTTTTGAATATTTGTCAAATGAAAAAAAATCGAAAAAATACGAAAGTCTTTCGTCCTACAGCCTCACTCTCTTGTCCTCGCCCATGCCGTAGAGGTCCTCAGCCCGGATTACCCTGCCGTCCGGGGCCTTGAGCCAGCCCTCGAAACGGCCGAATGGGCCGGCGTAGTCGATCTCGGCTATGCCCAGCTTGACGTCGATGTCGTGGTCGACCTCCGGATGGAAGACGAGGTCGACGTAGAGGGGCGAGGTTTCCACCGCGCCAATAGCGCCATCCAAGCCTGCCGGATCAGCTCCCGAGCCCGCACCCGCGTCCGCGAAGCCGCCGCCGGAATCCCTGATGACCCATGGTCCCGACCTGCCCGAAGGACGGAAGAACTTCACCGGGGGCAGGGGCAGGATCTCCCCCTCGAGCCAGAGGCGGTTTTCGTTGAAGCGGGCCTGGTCGGCCACTTGGTTGTCGGTGAGGTTGAAGCCGATAGGCGAGCCCCGGAGGCTGTAGCCGAAACCCGTAGCCCAGTCGTAGTGGAGGTGGTAGGGATAATAGCCCTTGTGGTCATCCAGGACCGCGAGGGCGCTCGAAGCGGCGAAGGAGTGGACCCGCGAGCCGATGCGGAGGGAACCGGAGCAGGGGCTCAGTGCCTTGGTGGAGTACATCGCCCGATTGGTCCCGAAGGGGAGGCAGACGGAAAAAGCCGAAGCCCCGGGAGCCGCGACTCGAAACTCGAGATCGAGTTCGATCGCATCCGCTCCGCGAGGCTTATTGGAAAAATCCAGGCGCAAGACGCCCGGTTCCGGGCCGAGTTCTATGCGCGCCCTGCAATCGGCGGTTTCGGCTATCGTCGATCTCGGCCAGAGATCGGCGGGAAGGCTGAAGCGGCTGCCTGGAAAAATCTTCCTGAACCCGTAGGATAGGCGGCCCTTCCTGTCCCACAGGTCGAGGGAGGCCATGCTCATGAACTTGGCGTCGTAGAGCACTGCGCAGAGGAAATAGTCTTCGTCCCCGGCCTGGACCGCGCGCCATTCCTTGAGCCTGAGCCGCTGGAGGGAGGGAGGAACCGGATACCGGTATGGCCGCGTGGCCTCTATGAGATTGGCTGTCCCGGGCGACCCAAGCCAGGAACCGAAATGGATCATCCCTTCGTCCACGAGTCGCTCTGGGGGCGCGCCTGTCGAAGCGCTGCCCGGAGGCCGGGTCACCCGAGTTCCCCCGTGTAGAGCTTGTAGAGGACCTGCGTCCCCTCGTCGCCGAGGCCTTTTTCCGTGAGCCTGCGGTATAAGCCTTCAGCGAGCGCCAGGACGGGAAGATCGAGCTTCATTGAGCGCGCCGCCTCGAGGGCTATGCCCAGATCCTTCAGAAAGTGCTTGACGAAGAACCCCGGGCCGAAGTCTCGGGCGAGGATTTTCTTGCCATTGCTCGACATCTGCCAGGATCCGGCTGAGCCTTGGGAAATGGAAAGGAGAACTCGGGCAGGATCGAGACCTGCCCGCTCGGCATAGGCTATGGCTTCCACGGTTCCGAAGAGACTTCCGGCCACTGCTATCTGGTTTGCCATCTTCGTGTGCTGGCCCGATCCCGGTCCTCCTTGTAGGATGATCGTCTTTCCCATGGTTCCCAGAATGGGCTTCGCGGCCTCGAAGGCTGCCTCATCGCCCCCTACCATGATGGTGAGAGTGGCGTTTCGGGCGCCTGAGTCCCCGCCTGAGACGGGGGCATCCAGGGCTTTCAGTCCGCGCTCGCCCGCGGCCGCGTGAATGCGGACGGCGAGTTCCGGGCTCGACGTGGACATGTCAACGAGTAGGGCCCCCGGCTTGGCGTTGTCTATTATGCCCCTGTGACCGAAATAGAGGGCTTCCACTTCCCGAGGATAACCCACCATGGTGACAATGATGTCCGCCTCGGCCGCCAGGGATGCGGCGTCGTTCTTCCAGATGGCGCCCTTGGCGATGAGGGCGGAGGCTTTTTCCGGGCTGCGGGTGTTTACGAGGAGTCTGTAGCCCGCCTCGAGGATATGCGAGGCCATGGAGCCCCCCATGACGCCTAAACCTATAAAACCTACGCTCGCCGTGCCGGGTGTCATCGCCGCCTCCAGGATGAGATAGGCTCACTGTACGTCCTGAATCCGGGATTGGCAACAGAAAGCGGCGCCCGTGAAACAAAACCTGAGTTCGACCCTCGGCTACAAAGCCCTTTCCGGGAGGCCGAGCGACCTCCCGGAGGTGACGGGCGCGGCTCGAGGCGTTATACTGGGCAACCTGAAGCTCTAGC
>DATCUA010000036.1:0-3443 GCA_036567645.1 Rectinemataceae bacterium
CCCCCTTCGCCGCCTCTTCGCTCACCTACGGGATCGGAGGAAAGCTATTCACGAGACGCTATTCAGGGCTCTCGGGTTCAGGGACGGACGCTAGCCCCGTATATGAAAACCGTTGGATTGCCTGGGACAGCGGAAGTCTGACATCGCACGCCCTCTCCATGAACCTTTCCAGGAAAAAAAAGGAGCTTTCCCAGCTGTTCGGGTTCTCGGCCAATATCCCTCCACTAGCAGAGAAGTATTCGGCCAGTTATTCGCTCAATTCCGCCATGGTGAAAGCGGGCATCCATGGAGCTGTATCGAGGGCGAGCCCATCTGCGGATCTAGCGCCCTCATCGCTCACGGCGAGCTTCACTCTGGGAGCTTCCCCCTATCCTGTGATGAGGACGGACCTGAGTTGGGATTTCGCGGCCAACGACTTTTCCTCAGCCGTAGGAAGCCTCGAGTACGCCTGGGCCAAGGCGGCATTCACTGCGAAGAAATCCAAGGGCTACACGTTGAGCCTCGGCGAATGGAGCGCCGACGGCACCGACTATTTCAGGCCCTACGAGGCTTCCATCAGCTTCTCGCCCCGCATAGTGCTGGGAGGCGCATCGCCAGCAGGTTCGAGCGCGAAGGCCCAGAATGGCGCGATAGCCGAGCCGGAGCCCCAGGAACCACAGGCAGAGGATCTGGAGGGAGGCCAGACCGGGGATCGAGCAGGGGAGCAGGAAAGAGAAAAAGCGGATCTGCAGGCCGAAGAACAAGAACCGCCAAGCGCCACGGCCGGCTCCATCAAGCTCAGCCTCAATCCCAAGCTCTCCTATACCCAGAACTTTATCCGATTCACCGAGGCTACGATTACGGCGAGCCTCGATCTGTCTCTCCAGAGCGAGCAGGGCACAGCGCTCGGCTTTTCGGCCTCATCCTCCAACAAGTCTGCATGGAGGTACTGGCCGGGCCTCTTCCCTTCAAGCCCCTCCTTCGATCCAGCCGATTATTACAAGAGCATTTTCATCGATCTAGGAGAGTCCTTTTCGGTGTGGGACAGCGCAGCGCTTCGTCGGAGTCTCTTCAAGCTGAGGAATCTCAGCCTCAAACTTTCTCAAGATCTGCACGATTGGGATCTTTCGGCATCCCTTTCGATGAGCCCGTACCTTGTGACTCCGGACGCGGGGAGGCCGTATTACCAGCTCGATTTTTCCTTCAGCCTCGGCCTGACATGGAAGGATATCCCGGAGCTCAAGGCCAAGGCCTCCTATACCAAGGGGGCTTTCGAGGAGTGATGCGCGCTGGAGAATATACAAATGCCGAACATGCCGGTATAATCCCGGCGATGGCGTCGCATGCGAAGGCGCCCCAGGAGAGTGCTTGAATTCCGAGAGTATCGTTCTAGAAAATCCCGATATCCTCTCAGAGCTCTGCGGCGTCAACGACTACAACCTCTCCATCATCGGAGACCTGATCGGCACCAAAGTGTATTCCCGCGGCAACGAGCTCTCGATAGAGACCGAAGACGAGGAGGCTTGCCGCCTTTTCCGATCGCTCATCGAAGGCCTTGCGGCCTCCATAGATGGGGGGCTTCCGGCGAGCCCCGACCTGATCATAGCCCTTCATGCCGAACTCACGCCCCTCGGGAAGCAATCCAAGGGGAAGGAGGGAGAGCTGTGGGGTGCGGGATCGTGCGAGGATTTCCTCGAAACCTGCGTGCAAATACCGGGTAGCCACGCCAAGATTTATCCGCGCAGCAAGGGGCAGAGCCTCTACCTCAGAGGTTTGGCCACCCACGACCTGTGCTTCGCAATAGGCCCGGCGGGAACGGGCAAGACGTATCTCGCCATGGCTTTTGCGCTCAAGGAACTCCTGTCCAAGTCAAGGCGGAAGCTCATCCTCACGCGACCCATCGTGGAAGCGGGAGAAAGTCTCGGCTTCCTCCCCGGGGACCTGGTTCAGAAGATCAATCCCTACCTGCGCCCTCTCTATGACGCGATGGAAGCCCTGGTGCCCTTCGACACCATCCGTCGTCTCGAGGAGACGCGGTCGATAGAAGTGGCGCCCCTGGCCTATATGCGTGGAAGGAGCCTCTCCAACTGCGTTGTCATCCTCGATGAAGCCCAGAACACCACCAAGGAACAGATGAAGATGTTCCTCACCCGCCTGGGGGAAAATGCAAAAGCCTTCGTCACGGGGGACATAACCCAGATCGATCTGCCCAAGCGCGTGGAATCGGGGCTCGTTCATGCTCTGCAGTTGCTCTCGAGCGTGGATGGGATTTTTATTTCGCGCCTAGACGCTCGCGATGTCGTCCGGAGCCCCCTCGTACGAAGGATAATCGAGGCGTATGAAAAAGAGTGAATCAAGCCAGAGCGCCAAGAAGACCTGGAGCTTCCCCCTTCCCGATATCCGTATCGCCGCGCCTTTCTTAGTCTGCCTCGGCATATCGACGCTGCTGCTCCTGGTGCTCGGATCGGGCGCCCTGGCCGCTCGGGGGGCTTTCGCAAGCCTCGTTCCTGGACAAGTGGCGGAAAAGGATATCAAGGCGACCCAGGATGTGGTCTATGTGGACAAGGAGGCAACGCGGCTCAGGATCGAGGCAGAAGAGAGGCTCGTCCTGCCAGTCTTCCAGCTGGACGAAAAGGCCAGCCAGCGTGCCCTGGCCCAATTCGCCGATTTCGCCGAAAGGTTCAGGAGTCTCGCTGAAGAGAACATAGCCCAGGAAACAGCCATCCTCATGCTCGAGAGCAGGTTCCCGGGGCAGGTGCCGCATGCCACCCTCCTAGCTCTCGCCTCATCCTCCCTCAAACCACAGATCCTCGTGTATAGCCAGGACGTCCTGCGGAGAATGCTGGACAAGGGCATCTTCAGCCTGCCAGGCGAGGGGCTCTCCCGTTACAATCCAGACTATTTCGAGCTCAGGCGGAGGGTTTCAGAGAAGACGAGCATGGAACAGCGCTCGAGGGCATCCATGGTAACGAAGTCGAACCTTCCCGAAGCCCTGGCGGCCGAACTTTCCGGCATGCATCTCGCAAAGCCGCTGACAGCTATCATCCAGTCCCTGGTCGTTGGTTTCGCCGTTGAGAACGCCTTCTTCGACGATACCTACTCGGCTGCCCGACTCAAGAAGGTGGCTGCTTCGGTTGAGCCCGTATCCCGGAGAGTGAGCAAGAACGAAGTGATACTCAGGGCCGGCCAGCTGGTCTCCGAGGACGACTACCAGAGGATCCTCACCATACGAAAGGCCATGTCCACCGCCGACATCGGGCTCTCATTCAG
This sequence comes from Rectinemataceae bacterium, assembly GCA_036567645.1. Taxonomy (GTDB): domain Bacteria; phylum Spirochaetota; class Spirochaetia; order Treponematales; family Rectinemataceae; genus JAPLSO01. Next base: position 3,250 of record DATCUA010000036.1, read on the forward strand.
GGGCTTGGGACTCCTCGCTTCGGCAGCTGCCCTCGCTCTGCTCCTCCTGGCGAGGAGCGGCCCGAGCCCCATAGCCGAGGATAGGAGCCTCTACCTCCTGGGAATATACGGTTCTCTCGCTTTCTACGTAATCGCCCTCATCTCCGCTCGATCCGGGACGGGCTCGGGAAGCATCCAGGGCGCTTATTTCCTCC
>DATCUA010000037.1:0-6173 GCA_036567645.1 Rectinemataceae bacterium
TATCCCTGGCCGCCCTGGCTGCCCTGGTAGCCACCGGAGGAGCCGCGGTACCCGCCTTGGTAGCCGCCGGATCCCTGATAACCGGAAGAGCCCTGGTATCCAGTGCGCCCTTGCGAATCCGGGCGCGTCGGATATCCTCCCACCGTGCCTGCCGTCCCGTAAGGCCTCGCCTGTCCAGGTTGGAAGCCCCGTGGCTGGGAAGATCCTTCTGAACGCGGGGATCCGCTCGGAGATGTCCTCCAGGGCTGAGGTCTGGAAGGCTGGGCGCTCGAGGCCCTTTGCTGATCAACGGCAGGGGCAGGCCTCTGCGGTGCGGTAGCAGGCATCGAAGCTTGAGTAGGTTCTGTTCGGGTAGGCTGCACCATGGATTCGGACTGAAGAGAAGATGCCGGCTGGGATGCTTCTTCCCCGCCCCTCTGGGCCAGAGCTTCAGGAGAGGGCCTCGGCTCCCTTCCCTCGGCGGGAAGGCGCTCGGCTTCATGGACTGGAGAAGCCGCTATGTCCGGTTTTGGCTCCTGGATCGGCTCCTTTTCGGGAGCGATCGGGACACGCTGATCCTGGATCGGCTGGACACTAGCCTGAACCGATTCCGCCCTCGCAGCCTGGTCGCCCGAAAGAGCCTCGGCCTCTTCCTGATCGTGATGCGCAACGACCTTGGCCTGGGGCTTTTTGAGCACGACCTTCTTCTTCACGACCACGACCTTCTTCTTCTCGACTCCACCTTCCTCTTCGGCCGCCTTGGGCGTTGGGATGGGCGAATCGTTGTGGAGTGGCTTGGCCTGCTTGATGAGATGCACTCTCTTCGGGGCGTTTTCGGTATTTTCCGTCATATCCTACCTTTATTATTCCTGATCGTCGTACTCGAAGCTCAGTTCCACGCCGCAGGACGGGCACTGCTTCATGTCGGGAGTGACTACGGTTCCGCAATCGGGACAGGTGTACTCCTCGGTTTCCGCTTCGGTTTCTTCTTCCTGGACGATCTCTATGTTCTCTTCGATTATGGAGCGCAAAGAAGAGATATCGGCTTCCGAGAGGCCGCTGGCGGTAGCGATTTCCCCTTCTTCCCGCTCGAGGAAATCCTCTACCATGGTGATGCCGGCTCGGGCGAGGGCTGCGAGCCACTCCGATTTCAAGCCGGGTATATCTTCGAGCGATACGCCTTCCTCGGCTTCCTCCTCAGGCTCCACGAAGAGGCTCGAGACGGCCCGCTTGAGCTCGACATTGCGCGAATCCTGCTGGTACTGCTCGTCCGTCTTCACATCGATGTTCCAGTCGCAGAGCCTATTGGCTAGCTTGACATTCTGGCCCATCTTTCCGATCGCTATGGATAGCTCTTTGTCGGGCACGATGGCGAGGGCTGAGTGCTTGGCTTCGTCGAGGATATGGACGCTCTTCACCTCGGCGGGGGAGAGGGCGTTCTTGATGAATTGCGTTGGATCTATGTCATATTTGACGAAATCTATCTTTTCGCCCTCCAGCTCTTGGCTGATGAGCTGGCTACGCATTCCCTTGGGGCCGACGCACGCGCCCACAGGATCCACGTCGTCTCTCTTGGAGAAAACCGCTACCTTGGTCCGGTAGCCGGGTTCACGGACTATCTTGAATATTTCGATGGTCTTATCGTAGATCTCGGGAATCTCGAGCTCCAGGAGCTTGGTGACGAACTCCGCATGGCTGCGGGAAAGCACGATCTGAAGGCCGTTCTTGCCCTTGTCGACCTCATAGATCAAAGCCTTGATACGGTCGCCTACATGGTAGACTTCCCGGGGGGATTGGTACTTCTTGGGGAATATGCCTTCAACTTTGCCCAGGTCTACGTAGATGACGCCGTTCCTCTCGCGCTGGTAGTAGCCGATTATCAGCTCTCCCTGCTTGGACTTATACTCTGCGAACAGAGTATCCCGGGAGATGTCTCTGAAGTTCTGCCGCGTAGTCTGCTTGGCTACCATGACGGACTGGAGATCGAACTCCTGGGGATCGACGGGAAGCTCGAGAATGTCTCCCACCTCGGCGTCCTCGGCGTACTTCCTCGCCTCCTCTATCGATATCTGGAGGTTGTCGTCTTCCAGGTCGTCGTCCTCGACTATCGTCTTCTTGGCATAGATGTCTACGCCCTCGAAGTTCTCCCTGAAGCGCACGATAGCGTTATCGCTCGTCCCGTATTTTTTCTTGAACGCCGCGAGGAGGGCTTCCTGGAGCGTGTTGATTATGAGCTCCTCGGAAATGCCCCTCTCGGTTATCAATTGCCGAATGGCCTCCGCCATGTCTGATGCCATTGCCTTATTCTCCCTTGTTCATTGAGTCCAGCCGCGCCTTGGCGACAGACGATACTTCCAGCTCCAGGCTCCCTGTGGCTGTTTCCAGTTTGGCGATGCCGGAATCGTAGCCGATCAAGGTGCCCCTTTGCCATTCCGAGGCATCCCTGGGTAGCCATCGGATCATCTCTCCCCTGAAAGCCTTCCAGTCGCGTTCCGATTTGAAGATCCTGTCTATGCCCGGGCTGGACACCTCGATACTCGGATTCTGAACGCCGGCCTTGGCTTGGGCTTGCGCCAGTATGAGGCGCGAGGCCTTGGCGCACTCTTCCGTCCCCGTGCCCTGCCTGCCTTTGATCACTGCCTTGATAGTGACCCCGCCCCTGTGCCTCGACTGGTGGAATTCCAAGAGGTCCAGCCCCGATTTGGTGAGGACTTCCTCAACCAGGGACTCCAGATCAGCATCTTCCATCATGTGGCAGCATTCACCTCGATGGGCCGCTCCGCGCTTCCGCGGCGCCCGCCCGCCCAAAGGCGGGACCAAAAAAAAAGAGTCGTAGAACGACTCTCCTTATCGCTAAAAAGAATCTCCCGGGCTTTTTTACATAGTCGTATTGTAATTCCCGGCAATGCATTGGTCAATAGCCGGAGATGCTTCAGTCGTAGGCCAGTGCGAGGGCTTCCACTTCCTCGCAGCCGCCCTCGCGGAGGGCTCGGGCGCAGGATCGCAGGGTAGCCCCCGTAGTGACAACATCGTCAAGGAGAAGGGCCCTACGCGGCAAGGGGCGCGTAGCCTTGGGCGACAGGGCATAGGATTTTTCCGCGTTCGACTTCCTCGCCTCCTTATCCAGTTTCTTCTGCTGATCCGAGGAGAGGCGTTCGAGAATACGGGAAACCTGGAAGCCCCGTCTCTCCAAGATGGCGGCGATAGCCTCCACCTGGTCGGGAATGCCCTTGCGCATCTTGTCCTGCCGGGGAGGTACAGGTACGATCGCCCAGTCATGCCTCCGCTCGAGACTTGGGGTGAGGAGGTCTGCCCAGAAGGGGGCGAGCGATACCCGGCCTCGCGCCTTGTACAGGCGCAGAAGCTCAGCGGCCTCGCCCCTGTACGCGAAGAGGGGATGTACGAGGAGGAGTGGAGAGGATAGGTCTCTGCATTCATAACAGGTGCCCGATTCGGAAAATAGCGATCGCCCGCAGATGCTGCACCGAGGGCCCTTGAGGACTTCGATTTTCAGGGCGCAGTCTTGGCAGAGGGGAATCCCCTGGCTTCTTGCAAGGGGATCGCCGCAGAGGAGACAAATCCTGGGTGCAATCCAAGAGAGAAGGCATTCCATGCCATCGAAACGTTCGAAATGCTTTCCAGCGCTTCAGCTTCGATGAGAAAGCACCAGGTCAAGGCTCGATCCAGGATTTGATCTCGGAAAGGATGCGAAGGGCCTCGAGTGGAGTCGTAGATTCAATATCAAGGCTCCTGAGTCGAGAGATCGCAAGATCCTCCCCGGAGAAAAGCTCTGCGACAGGATGGGATACTGCGGCAGCCGAAGCGCTCGGAGCGGGAAAGACCTCGTCCCCCTGCCCCGCATCCGGCCGGCTTCCGCTGCTGATCTCTCCCAGCACCCGTCCTCCTTCTCCGCTGGAGAGGCCTTTTTCCAGATCCGAGAGTCTGCCCTGGAGTTCGGCGGCTCGAGAGAGCACTTCGGGAGGTATCCCGGCAAGACGGGCCACGTGGAGCCCGTATGAACCCGCCGCCGGACCAGTTTTCAGACGCTTGAGGAACACGATCTCCCCTTCCCTCTCGAGCACATCCATGCTCAGATTGACAAGGCCCGGGTGCTTGAGGGATGTGAGTTCGTGATAATGTGTGGCGAACAGGGTCCTGCATCCTACCGTATCGAGGAGGCGCTCGCTGATAGCCCAGGCGAGCGAAAGCCCGTCGAGAGTTCCCGTGCCTCTGCCAACCTCGTCCATGACGACGAGGCTCCTTGGGGTGGCGGTATTCAAGATATAGGCCGTCTCGTGCATTTCTACGAGAAAGGTGCTTTCTCCCCGGGCCAGGTTGTCTTGTGCTCCCACCCTGCAGAATATCTTATCCACACGACCTATCCGCGCCTCCTCGGCGGGCACGAAGCTGCCCATGTGGGCCATGAGCGCGATGAGAGCGGTCTGCCTGAGGATGGTAGATTTGCCTGCCATGTTCGGCCCCGTTATCAGGGCGAACGATGGACTGCCACCTCCCAGTTCGATGTCGTTGGGAACGAATCTCCCCTGGGGGAGGCAGGCTTCTACGACAGGATGGCGCCCCTGGCGGATGAGGATGCACGGCTCGGATACGAAAACTGGCCGCGTGTAGGCTCCTTCGGTTGCCGCCTGGGCGAAGGATGCAATGCAATCGATCCGTGAGCAAGCCTTGGCCAGGCGATCCACCGCGGGCAAGCTGGACTTGAGGCGTGCCCTCAGCTCGAGGAAAAGTCTTTTCTCGAGCTCTGCTATGCGTTCAGACGCTCCATTTATCTCGCTTTCCAGGTTCGCCAGCCTCTCCGTCGTGTATCTTTCCCCCGTCACCAAAGATTGGCGACGTATGAACCGGGAAGGGACCGCATCCAGCTTGCCCTTGGTCACTTCGAGATAGTAGCCGATTATTTTGTTGTATCTGATCCGCAGGCTGGGAATGCCCGAGCTCTGCCGTTCCTCCTCCAGATAGGCCTCGAGAACTTTCGTGGAGTCGTGCTTGAGAGCCCTCAATCTATCCAATTCGGGATCGAAGCCGTCCCGCATGATGTTCCCCTCGGTGAGGAGGATGGATGGGTCGGCCTTTATTGAGTCCGTGATGGCTTTAACCACGGACTTGCAGCCTTCAAGGCTCTCAGGATCTACTTCTCGGGAGAATACCTCGGCCTTCCTCTCCATCAGGAATTCGACGGCAGCTATGGAAGCCGAAAGAGAATCCCTGAGCGCAAGGAGATCCTTGGCATGAGCCTTGTCCATGGACAAGCGGGCGGCGAGCCTCTCGGTATCCAGGATTGTAGAGAGGATCTTCCTCAACCCAGCCAGGGCAATCTGATCCTTGTAGAGGGCTTCCACCGCATCGAGTCTCCGCCCTATCTCATCCAGATCCTGAAGAGGCTGGAGTATCCATGACCTCAGCGTCCGGTGGCCGCCCGCAGTCTTCGTCCTGTCCAGGGTGCCGAAAAGGGAATCCCGCGGGCTGGAATCCGATAGATTCCTCACCAACTCGAGATTCCTTCGCGTCGCCTCGTCCAGGGAGAGGTAGGCCGATCGGTCGTACGGCAGGAGGGACCTGATATGGGGGCTTGGCGTCTTTGCGTTGTCGTCCAAGTATTCGAGAAGGAGCCCGGCAGCCGCTAGTTCGGGTTCGTTTCCCGAAAACCCGAAACCTTTGAGCGATGCCAGGCCGAAGCGCTCGGCAAGCCTCGATGCTGAACGAGCAGGATCGAAGCTCCAGTCTGGTCTGCGCTCTACGAAGGGATTCCCCAGTTCGCGCATGAGATTTGCCAGCTCGGGCCTTTCGGACAAAGACTGCTGGATGATCAATTCTCGCGGAGCGAGCCGCGATAGCTCGGAGCGGAAGAACTCGATGCCCTCCTCCCCCTTGTCGGGGCAGGAGTAGGCCCTAAAATCTCCCGTGGACACGTCGAGGCAGGAAATGCAGGCCCTGCCTGCTATGGAACAAACGCAGACAAGATAGTTGGCCGCGTCGCGCGACAGGAAGTCTTCTTCGATCGTCGTGCCTGGGGTCACTACTTCCACCACGTCCCGGGCCATGATGCCCTTGGCCCCCGGGAGGCTGAGCTGCTCGCAGATGGCCACTTTCCGGCCGGCTTTCAAAAGCCTCGCTATGTACGGTTTAGCAGCATGATAGGGTATGCCGCACATCGGGGCCCCTTGGCGCTTTGT
>DATCUA010000038.1:0-6858 GCA_036567645.1 Rectinemataceae bacterium
ATCCCGCGATAGCACGGCGACAAGCTCCCCGGCGCCGAGATCGCGGATTGCCTTGAGCTGGACCCGGCCAATGCGGCCGAGTCCTATGACGCCGACGCGGAGCGGTTCCATCGCTAGGCTGAGGCTCCCGCAGCCAGCGCCCTAGCCTGGGCTCGCTGCGCCTCGTTCAGGTTCAGGATATCGCTGTTGGCCGAGCCCGTTGAGGAATCCTCGATGAGGATTAGTTTGGCGTCCTTGCTGGTGACCGTGTTGTGCCAGAGGGAGCGGGGGACATTGTACACCTTGAAGGGCTCCATGCGCAGGGCGGAGAGCTCGAGCGCGGAGGCTGATTCCGAACCCTGCCCTGGGCCTAGCTCAGGCCCCCCCGGCTCCTGCTCCGGCTCTGCGGACAGAAGGACGCAGGAGCCGGAAAGGAGGACGAAGAGCTCGTCCGTGGCGTTGTGGCGCTCGAGGCAGTCTATATTCGCAATGTCGTTGGCCGGCTTCCAGTTCTTGATGCCCACCATCCAGGAAGGATTTTCGTACACGCGCTTCATGCCCTCGGCATCGCTCGCGAAAATCTGGATGCCCATCATGCCCTCCCCGCTGGCTGTGCGCCCAGAAGCATTCTGCAGGCCTCGACTATGTGCCTCGGCGTCAGGCCGTAGGCTTCGAAGAGCTCGGCCGGCTTGCCCGAGACGCCGAATTTGTCCTGGATGCCTAGGCGCGTGAACTTGGCACCGGATCGGCCCGCCAAGGTTTCCGCCACTGCCGAGCCCAGGCCGCCGATGACCGAGTGCTCCTCCACGCTCACCAGGGCTCCGCATCGCGCCGCGGCGGCGAGGATGGCCTCCTCGTCGAAGGGCTTAATCGTGTGGACGTTGAGCACGCCTGCAGAAATGCCCTCGGCCGCCAGGGTCTCGGCCGCCTTTAGTGCTTCCTTGACCATGAGGCCGGTGGCGACGATGCAGATGTCCTTACCGTCCACGAGGAGGTCGGCCTTGCCTGGAGTGAAAGGAGCCTCTGCAGAGGTGAAGGTTTCCACCACGGGCCGGGCAACGCGGATGTAGACGGGGCCGTCTATTTCGGCGGCCGCGAACACGGCCTTCCTCGTCTGTGCCGAGTCGCAGGGCACGAAGATGGTCATGTTGGGCACTACGCGCATGAGGGCTATGTCCTCGATGCTCTGGTGGCTTCCGCCGTCCTCGCCGACGGAGAGTCCCGAGTGGGAGAGGCCGAACTTGACGTTGGCCGACACGTAAGCTACTGAGTTGCGTATTTGCTCGTAGGCCCGCCCCGCGCCGAATAGGGCGAAGGTGGAGGCGAAGGGCATGAGGCCAGAGTGGGCGAAGCCCGCTGCTGCGGCCATCATGTTTGCTTCAGCGAGGCCGAAATTGTAGAACCTATCGGGATACTTCGCGGCGAAGAGGCTCGTCATCGTGGCGTGCGCGAGATCGGCGTCGAGGACCACCACTTTGTCGTTGGCCGCTCCGAGCTCGACCAAGGCCTCGCCGTAGGCCACCCTCAGGGATTTGGATTCAGGCATGGACAGCACCTCCCAGTTCGGCCAAGGCCTTGGCCCTCTCTTCGGCGTTCATCGGCTTGCCGTGCCAGCCGGCCACCCCTTCCATGAAGGACACGCCCTTGCCCTTCACCGTCTCGCAGAGGATGAAGCGGGGCCGCCCCGGGCTGGGCGCGGCAAGGGCCGCGGCTATGGCTTCGATGTCGTGCCCGTCCACCTCGAGGCACTGGAAGCCGAACGCCTGGAACTTGGCTTCTATATTCCCCAGGCCCATGACCTCGTCGTTCCTGCCGTCTATCTGCAGGCCGTTGTGGTCGAGGAGGAAGCAGAGGTTGTCCAGCTTGTAGTGGGCAGCAGCCATGGCGGCTTCCCATACCATGCCTTCCTGGATTTCGCCATCGCCCAGGACGGCGTATACGCGGTAGCTCGCCTTCTTGTGCTTTGCCGCCATGGCCATGCCGAGGGCTATGGACACGCCCTGGCCAAGAGAGCCGGTGTTGGCGTCCACGCCCGGGGTCTTGCACATGTCTGGATGTCCCTGGAGGTGGCAGCCAAGCTGCCTCAGGTTCCAGAGATCCTCCCGGGGGAAGAAGCCCAGGTCGGCCAGGATGGCGTACAGGGCCGGGCACCCGTGTCCCTTGGAGAGGACGAGGCGGTCGCGATCCTCCCAATGGGGCCGTTTCGGATCCACCCTCATGGTCTTGTAATACAGGGCCATGAGGATTTCTACGCAGGACAGGGAGCCGCCGGGATGGCCCGACTGGCAGCGGAAGAGCATCTCTATGATGTCCCTCCGCAGTCCCCGGGCCTTTTCCTCGAGAGTCTCGTAGCTCATGCTTGGAACTCCTTTCCGATATTCAGCCCTTCACCGCTCCGGCGGTCAGCCCCGCCACGAGCCGCTTCTGGGCAAAGAAGAACATTATGCACACGGGAATGATCGTGATGATCCCGCCGGCGGTGAGCATGCCCCATTCCACGCCCAGCTGGCCTATGAGGTTGCGCAAGGCCACGGGTATGGTCCGGTTGGCCTCGTTCGTGAACATGACGGCGAAGGTGTACTCGTTCCATGCCGTCATGAATACGTAGGCTCCCGTGGCCACGATGCAGGGCATGAGGACGGGCAGGACGATCTTGGTGAAAGCCTGGGCGCGGTTGGCCCCGTCCACCATTGCCGCTTCCTCCAGGGAAGAAGGAAGGTCGTCCAGGTAGCCGTTGAGCAGCCAGATCGAGAATGGGATGGTGAAGGTCGTATATGAGAGCACGAGGGAGCCGGGCGTGTAGAGAATGCCCAGCTTCCGCATGATGGCGTACAGGGGTATGAGGAGCAGGACGGTAGGGAACATGTTGTTGGTGAGAAACATGGTCATCAGGAACCTGCGGCCCTTGAAGCGGTAGCGCGAAAATGCGTAGGCCGCCAGGACGGAAACGGTCAGGGAGATGATCGTTGTGATGCCCGCCACGAGAAGACTATTGCCCATGGGCTTCAAGAAGTTGTACTCGGAGAAGAGCCGCGCGTAGGACTCGAAGGTGGGAGCCTTGGGCCAGTAGGTCACCGTCTCCCCGTACAGCTCCTTCGCCGACTTTATGGACGTTACGAAGGTCCAGTAGAAGGGGAAGAGGAGGAAGGCGAGGATGAGGGCCAAGGCCAGGCAGGAGAGGACGGCCGTCAGCGGCCGGGTTCGGCCGCGGCTCATCGGGAGGCCTCCTGGGACTTGAATAGATTCTTGAGATAGAGATAGGCCACCGAAGCGAGGACGAGGGTGAGGAAGATGGAGAGGGTGGAGGCGTAGCTCAGATTGAGCGAATTGCCCTTGTTGAAAATGTAAACGCTCAGGGTCTGAGTGGCGTAGGCCGGCCCTCCCTCCGTGAGGTTGAAAATGACGTCGACCGAGTTGGCTACCCAGATGACTCTCAGGAGGGTGGTCACGAAGATGACATTGCGCAGAGAGGGCACGGTGACATTGAAGAATCGCTGGACGGGGCTGGCCCCGTCCACATCGGCGGCGTCGTAGAGCTCCTCGGGTATGCCCTGCAAGCCAGCGAGGAGCATGAGGGCGAAGAAGGGAATGCCCTGCCATACGATGGTGAGCACGACCGCGGGGAAGGCCGTCTCGCCCCGCGCGAGAATGGGCAGCTTGTCCTGGATCAGGCCCAGCTTGAGAAGGATGTCGTTGAGCACGCCGTAGTTGCCGTCGAAAATCCAGCGCCACATCAGGCCGATAAGCACCCCGGGCGTAACCCAGGGGATGAGACTCAGGGAGCGAACGATGCCCCGCCCGGGGAAGCGGCGGTTCAAGAGCAGGGCGAGGGCGAATCCGAACACGAACTGGAAGCCCACGCCGAATCCCACCCACAGGAATGTCTTTACCAGAGCCCGCCAGAAAAGCGGATCGGCCAGAACCTCGGCGTAGTTCTTCAAGCCCACGAAGCCGGTTCGGCTGGGCCGGGTGAGGTCGTAACTCCTGAAGCTCATCAGTATGGCGTTCACCACGGGCACGAAGACCACGGTGAGCACCACGGCCAGGGCCGGGGCTACGAGGAGATAGGGCCAGATATCGCGCTTCTTCTGTATCACGTTCTTCCTTCCGCGAGTCCTCGAGAGGAGTATGGGGGCGGCCCTTCGAGGGGCCGTCCCCGATCCGCTCTTTACTTGCCCCAGAGCCCGACCTGGAGGGTCTTCATGGCCTCGGCGGCCGATATCTTGCCAAGAAGGGCGGCAGATATCGTGTTGGGCCAGATATTGTTGATCCACTCCGTGGTGGTGTCGAGGATGGGGAGGATGCCGGCGTAGGGCGCTCCCTCGATGGAAACCTTCATGAACCTGTTGTTCTGGAAGAAGGGCAGGTTCTTCACCGTCTTGGAGACGGGGACGTTGCCGGTGACCGTGCACCAGGTTTCCTGTCCCTTGCCGGTGGCCAGATAGGCCAGCCACTCGAAGGCGGCTTCCTTGTTCTTGGCGGACTTGAGCATGATGTTCTCGGTGTCGCCCATGGAAGTCCACCTGCCCACGTCGCCGGGGAAGGCGAAAGCCGCCACGTCCTCGCCGAAGGTTTCGATCATGCCAGCGGCCGAGCCGATGTGGTGCACTGTCATGGCCGTCTTGCCCGATTTGAAGTTGGCTATGATCTCGTTGAAGCCGTCCATGGGGGCGGTGGGGGGAGCATAGCCGTTCTTGAACAGGTCGATGTAATCCTGCATGCCCTGGATGGCCTGGGGGCTGGTCATGTTCTGGAAATTGCCTCCCCTGGCCCAGATGAAGGAGCCCCAGGGTTCCTGGCCGCCCTTGAATCCACGCATGCCGAAGCCGTAGACGTCTGTCTTGCCGTCGCCGTTGGTGTCCTGGGTGAGCTTTTTGCAGGCCTCGAGGAACTCGGCGTAGTTCTTGGGAACGCCTATTCCGACCTTCTTGAACATCGAGGGGCGGTAGTAGACATAGAGGACCTGGGTGTTCCACGGCATCACGTAGACATTCTTCGTGCCGGAAGCCCCGCGCATGGTGTCGTAGAGGCTGGGCTCGATCAGATCCTTGTCCTTCCAGCCGGCCAGGAATGGATCCAGATTGACGAGAAGACCGTTGGCGGTGAACAGGGGCGTTGACGTGAGCTTGAAGGAAGAGGTGTCCGGGCCACCGCCTCCCATCACGGCCCTGAAGAGGGTCTGACTGTAGCCGCCTCCGTCCCAGGGATATTCCTGGGCCACGACGGTTATACCCTTCCCGTTGGTGGCGTTGAAATCGGCCGCCATGGCCTGCATCGTGGCCGAGTACTTGGGATTGTCGGCCCAGTACCAATGGGTGACCGTTACCTTGTCCGCGGCGGCCAGGCCGAACGCGCAGAGCGTGGCGAGCGCCAGGGCGATGGCGATGATCCGTTTCATGCTTCGTACCTCCTTGAAAAGCCTTGTATTTAAGAGCCGGATCCGGCCCGATAGGCTCACGCGTCCACAGGCGGGCGCCTCGCAACGCCCGGAGGGAATCCGGGAAGCCTTCGCTTCCAGGCCTCCTCCATGTGGTATTTCATGGCGGTTTCCGCCTCGGCCGCGTTCCCCTCGAGGATTGCTTTCACGATCCTGTCGTGCTCGGCGAAAGTGCGCTCGAAACGATCCGGATCGCTCTCAGGGAAATCGGCGTTGAGGGCTATGATCTGAGGGGTTATGTAGCTGACCAGGGATAGACAAACCGGATTGCCCCCCGCCTTGGCTATGGCGAGGTGGAAGAGATGGTCTTCTTCTAGTCCCCTCCGGCCCTCGCTCGCCTTGGCCCTGAACTCGGAATGCCAGCGCAGGATCTCGGTGAGCTCGTCGTGGCCGGCGCGCTCGGCGGCCAGCCTGGCCGCGAAGCCCTCGAGGAGGGCCCGCATCTCGAAGAGGCTCGCCGGGTCGAAGGATTCGTCCAGGCTGCCTATGCTCGCCATCAGGCCGGAGATGGCCTTGGAACCCAGTTCGGCTACTATGGTGCCCCGCTGGGGCAGGGTGCGGATGAGGCCGTAGTGCTCGAGCTTGGCCAGGGCTTTCCGCACGTATCCCCGGCTTACACCGAGGGCGGCTCCTAGTTCCCGTTCCGAGGGCAGCTTCGTACCGGCTTTCAGGACGCCGGACATGATCTGACCGCGTAGATGGCCGAGCACGGCGAGTTCCGGGCTGGGCTTCCCGGCGGTGGCGGGCTTTTCCGAAGACACGGGCTCCTCCTGGTCAGCCGAAATTGGTTAACCAGTGGATACAGTATCGACCCATACCCGGGATCTGTCAATGCCGATAGAAGCCGAAGACCGCAGAGAAATCATAAAAGAGCCCCTCGACGCCGAGGGGCTCCTGAATAGATGTTCAGTATCGTGTATAAATCGGCCTCAGGCTCTGCTCTTTCCCCGCCTCGAGGCGCCGATGGCGACGTAGATCGCGGATGCCAACACCAGGACGGCCGCGATGGCGGCTGAGATCCACACGGCAGCGGAATAGTCGGCGTCCACTGCCGTTCGCTTGATCACTATGCCCAGGTAGGCCCAGACGACCACGAGGGGAGCCGCGATCTCGCGCTTCCACAGGGAAAATCCCAAGGCCACTGCCGTCCCAGCGGCTATTGCAATCACCGTCCAGACGCGAGGATCGAGGCCGAAGCCGTTCCAGCCCAGCTTCACGAGGAGGGCGGTGGCGTTCGCTATAGTGGCCACTGAAATCCAGCCTAGGTAGACGCGAAGAGGGGCGGTGAGGAAAAATCGCCTCGCCCGGGAGGCACCTTCGAGGGAGCCGCCCATGCCGAGCTTTGCCTGGCTTCTCTGTTCCTGGGCGATGAGAGTGCCCAGGAGCACCAGCATTATGGCCATAGCCAGGGGCACCAAGCGCCACTGCCAGGCGAATACCCA
>DATCUA010000039.1:0-2774 GCA_036567645.1 Rectinemataceae bacterium
GAGGCATCTCGCATGAAAGACAGGAAGGTCTCGCCTGGCCCGCTTGCCCGCTTCCTGAGCGCATTCACCCTTATGTCGCGCATCCCCGTGCGCGCTTCCTTCCAAGCCGATTTTTCGCGGGCCGACTTTTGGATCCCGGCCCTGGGCCCCTTCGCGGGCCTCGCTTCAGTCCTGGGCTTCGGCATAGCCATCTTCCTGACAGGCAGCTTGGGTATCGCGGCAGCTTCCGCCCTGGCGGCCCAATATTTCCTCTTCAATCTCTTCCATTTCGACGGCCTCGTGGACAGCGCGGACGCCCTGCTTCCCATCGCTTCCAGGGAACGGCGCCTGGAAATACTCAAGGATCCGAGGGTGGGCGTCTACGGATTCTTTTCGGGGCTTTGCCTCGTTGCTTTCAAATTTTTCGCCATTTCGGAGCTCGCAGAAGCTGGCATCATGTTCTCGGCCCTTGGCGCTGGCCTTTTGGGGGCGCCGGCCGCGGGCAGGGCGGCGGCCGCCCTCATCGCCTCGAGGCTTCCCCCGGCCCGCGAAGGCGGCCTTGGCTCCCTCATGCGCGGCTTTTCGCTAGCGCGCATACTGGCGGGCTTCGCCATCGGCCTCTTGCCCGCCATCGCGTGGGCCGCCTTTGCAGGCGGATGGGCGCTATCGGCCCTCGCCCTTCTATCCGCCGCGGCCGGCGCCCTGGTATCGGCCGCTATAGTCGGATCCGCCTACCGCAAGGACATCGGCGGCTTCACCGGCGACGCCCTCGGCGCGGCCATAGAGCTTGGCGAGGTTGCTACCCTCGTATTCCTCTGCATGGCCCTTCGGTTCTATCCGGGAGCATTGTTTTAGGCGCCTAGTTCCTAATCCAGGTTGTCATCCGCATCGAGTCTGGCCGCATCATGTCCGATTGCGGTTTTGCCCGCCACCTTGCGATACTCGCCTTCAGCCCCTTCCACACCCTTTCTAGAATAGATATATTACTCCTATCCCCCACCCCACCTGGGGTGGGGCTACGGAGTCAATGGAGGCTCATCGTGCATCACTCGACCGAAGAAACGCAGAAGGCTCTCGTCCTCCTCAAGACGGCGCGCGGCCAGGTGGACGCGGCAATGCGGATGATGGAAGAGGACAGGTACTGCATCGACGTGTCCAAGCAGATACTCGCGGCGGCGGCCATACTCAAGAAGGCGAACCTCGTAGTCCTTCGGCAGCATATAGATACCTGCGTCAAGGAAGCTGCGCAGGCGGGCAAGGCCCAGGAAAAGGTTGACGAGATCGCCATGATCCTCGAGCGCTACCTGGGCGACCCTGCGTCCGTATGAAAACCGACGAGGAGATCATGGAAGCCGTGAGTGAACTGCGGCGCGAAGACGAGCCACGAGAGGGCGCCAGGGATGTCGTGATCCCGGTGGGAGGCATGACCTGCGCCTCCTGCTCGGCGGCGGTCGAGCGCGCGGTGAGGAAAATCGACGGAGTGAAGTCGGTTTCCGTCAACTTGGCTACGGAAAAAGCGAGCATAGCCTACGATGCAGAGCTCGTCCGCCTTTCCCAGATCAAGGCCGCCATCCGCAAGGCCGGCTACGAGCCCAAAATCCTCGAAGGACTGAGCCTGGCATCCTCCGATGACCAGGCAGAGGAAAAGCGAAAAGAGATTCGCGTCATGTGGCGCAAGTTCGCCCTTTCGGCGACCGCCACCCTCCCCCTTCTCTACATATCCATGGGCCACATGATAGGGCTGCCCCTGCCCAGGTTCCTGCACCCCATGCATAACCCCTTCGCTTTCGCCTTGGCCCAGCTCATCCTCGTCCTGCCCTCCATCTGGGCGGGCAGGCGTTTCTATAGCTTAGGAGCAAAGGCCATACTCCACGGTTCTCCCAACATGGACAGCCTCATAGCACTGGGAACCTCTGCTTCATTCCTCTACAGCATCTATTCCTTCGCGAAAGTAGCCGGGGGAAACCATTCGGCTACAGGCGATCTCTATTTCGAGACGACGGCGACGATCCTGACCCTCATCCTCCTCGGCAAATCCTTGGAGGCAGTGAGCAAGGGCCGTAGCGCTGAAGCTATCAAAAAGCTGATGGCCCTGAGCCCCAAGACAGCCACCGTGCTGCAGGAGGGCAAGGAACTCGAGATGGCTGTGGAAGAACTGGAGCCGGGCGACATCCTCCTCGCCCGGCCGGGGGAGAGGATAGCGGTAGACGGTTCCGTGATCGACGGCGCCAGTTCCGTCGACGAGTCCATGCTCACGGGAGAATCCATACCCGTAGACAAGAGTCCGGGCTCGAGTCTCACCGCGGGCACGATCAACAAGAACGGCGCCCTGGTCTACCGAGCGGAGCGCGTGGGCACCGAGACTGCCCTAGCGCGCATTGTCAAGCTTGTAGAGGATGCCCAGGGATCGAAGGCCCCCATAGCCCGGCTCGCGGACAGGGTTTCAGGGATTTTTGTGCCGATCGTATTCGCCATAGCCGTCCTCGCCTCAGCCACCTGGCTCATAGCCGGGGAAAGCATCGCCTTCGCCCTCACGGTTTTCGTCTCGGTACTCACCATAGCCTGCCCCTGCGCCCTCGGCCTTGCAACGCCCACCGCCATCATGGTGGGGACAGGGCGCGGCGCCGAGCTCGGCATCCTCATCAAGTCGGGCGAGGCTCTCGAGATTGCCCACCGGACCGATGTCGTCGTCTTCGACAAGACAGGCACGATAACCGAGGGAAAGCCCTCGCTCGCCGATGTCGAGCCTGCGCCGGAAGTGGATCGGGGCTTTCTCCTATCCTTGGCCGCAGCGG
>DATCUA010000040.1:0-1633 GCA_036567645.1 Rectinemataceae bacterium
GAAGCTCGTGCGTCCATATCTGTCGCGCAAGGCCGCAGGCTCGGACGAGAGGTCGAACACTTCCTTGGCCTGGCCGAGGATGAGTTCGTACGCTTCCGTTTCCAACTGCTCCGCCTTGGAAAAGGGCGCCGCTCCCGGCAAGGACTTCCCTAATCCGTCCAGGCTATCCATGAGGGCTCTCCGCGAATCCTGCCGCTCGGGAGTTATGCCTTCAGCGATTACTCCCTCAACGGCGAAGACTTTGGCGTTGGGATCCCCGCCCGTCACGAAGGGCTTGTACGCGGGACCCAGGAAACCTTCCTCGGAAAACCGGCCTTGGCTCTCCGTCAGCACAACATAGGGGGGTATCTTGCCCGTATAGCCCGCCCGATAGCCCTTGAAATAGGACACGATAGCGCCCAGAGACGGGTAGACCAGCCCACCTCCCGGCTCGCGTCCTGTTTGCATCATGTACGCCGCTGTCTCGTGGGCGTTGGAGCCGTGGGTCATGCTCCGAACGATGGAGTACTTGTCCGCCATGCCCGCGAGAAGGGGGAACTGCTGTCCTATGGTTATTCCGGGGACATTCGTGGCTATGGGCGAATCGAGAGGACCCGCGTAGTCCCTGCCCGCTTCCGGCTTGGGATCGAAGGTGTCGAGATGGGAGGGTCCGCCCCACATCCAAATCTGGATCACGGATTTGGCTGGAGGCGCTGGATGGGCTTGCAGGACGGCGCCTGGCATGGCGGCAATCGGCGCGGCCATTCCCACACCCGGGTCGGGGAAAACCGAGGTGGTCGCCAATATGAAAAAAATGCCGGCGGCCGCCAAGGCGCATAGGATCTTTTTGCTTTTGTCCATGCTCCTCTTGTCCATGCCTGCTCTCCTAGTGCCTGTAGAGGAATTCTTTGCCGTTGGCCAAGGCCCAGGCCAAATCCTGGGCGGCCTGCTTGGAAGCGAGACCGGGGGTCGAAAAATAGGCCTTGGCCAACTTAGCCTCGGCTTTCGTGGGCGGACGCGATATCAGCTCCAGGTAGATCGAGCGTATCTGTTCGTCCCGCTTGGAGGTCGGAAGCGAGTAGAGCGGCCCGAGCCTGGGGCTCCCTTCGAGCTTCTTCCTCAGGTCGCTGGAGTTGAGGAAGTAGAGGACCTGCTCGGAGTTGGGAGAGTTGTCGCGTTCGGAGAGCAGGCCAGTGTCTCTGCTCGGCCTCCCGAACTTGACCAGAAAGGAGCTGGTGATCGATCCGTCAGCCAAGGAAATGGTCCTCTGCGTGGTAGGAATGTAGGTAAAGGGCTCTGGTATGGGACTCACGTAGGTTTCGCCCCTGCCCCCGATGGAGGAGAGCATATCGGCCAACACCTCGGCGTCCAGGCGCCGGATGGTGTACAGGGCATAGAGGGAGGAATCCGGAGCGGCTCTGGTTCCGGATGCGCCCTTGCCAGTACCGGCCTTCGGAGCCGCTCCGCCCTGCGGCGTCACCGCCTGCTGGTAAAGCCTGGAGTCGGCAACCAGGGCGAAGAGCTTCCGAACATTCCAGCCCGAAGCTATGAATTCCGAGGCTAGATAGTCCAAGAGTTCCGGATCGGCGGGCCGGGCGGAGGGGCCCATATCGTCAGCCGGCTCCACGATGCCTCGCCCCATGAGCCAGTACCA
>DATCUA010000041.1:0-6891 GCA_036567645.1 Rectinemataceae bacterium
CCGAACCCATAGCCGCCCTCCTGCGCGCCCGACCCGCTCCCGCGCCTCTTTTGGATCCCGGAGAGGTGGAAGAAGCCTTGGCTCTGTTCCTTCGGGCCGAAGAAGGGGCCGGACTATGAAATTCTCCATTACCGTGCCAGCCACCTCGGCCAACCTCGGGCCTGGTTTCGATTCCCTGGGCCTGGCCCTGAGCCTGTACAACAGGTTTGAAGTGAGCTATCCCGGTTCGGGGAGAATCTCCGGCTGCGAAGCGCGCTTCGCCTGCGACGACAATCTCTTCATTTCCGCCATGCGCTGGGCCAGCGGCAGATTGGGCTTCTCTCCGCCTCCGATCGACCTGGACATCGAAGCCGCCGTGCCAGTCGCCCGAGGCCTGGGATCGAGCGCCACCATGATAGCGGGCGGGGCGGCCGCGGCCTTGGTGCTGGCGGGGAAGATCCGGGGGGATTTCTCAGCGGCGGACAGGGCCTTTGTCCTCGAGGCCGCGGCCGCCATGGAAGGCCATCCGGACAACGCGGCGCCAGCCGTCTGGGGCGGATTCTGCGCCTCCATCCTCGGGCCGGGCGCAGGGCAGGTGACAACCCATTCCTGCCCCGTGGATCCGCTGTGGCGCTTCCATGCCCTGGTTCCGCCCTTCGAGCTTTCCACGGCGGTGGCCAGGGCCGCCCTGCCCGATTCCATCCCCCGCTCCGACGCCGTATACAACCTGGGCAGGGCGGCCCTCGTCGCCCTGGCCTTCGAACGCATGGACCTGAGCTTGCTGGCCTCGGCCTGTTCGGATCGCCTCCACCAGCCCTACCGGGCGAGGCTCATCCCGGGGTGGGACAGGATAGTCGATGCTTGCTTTTCGGCCGGGGCCGCGGCCGTCTGGCTCTCGGGCGCCGGACCTACGGTCATGGCCGTTACCGACGAGAAGGCTTCATCGTCCTTCGCCATTTCTATGGAGCCGATCCTCGAATCCATGGAACGGGGGCCGTGGAAGATATTCAGCCTTTCTGCTGATCCCGGAGGCTTGCGGCTTTTCTCATGATGACGAGGCAGCGTTCTTCGTCCAGGAAGGGCACCTCGACAGGAAGGATCTCGGCTGTCCTCGCGACTTTCGAAAACTCTGGATTTGTTGCCAGGGCATCCAGTTCGCCTCGCACCGCCTCCAGCCTTCCCTTGTAGGCTACGAAACAGCCCCAGTCCTCCATCCTCCTCCAGACCGCCTTGAAGAGCTTGAGCTCCGAAAAGGGCCTGAAGGCCCTGAAGGTGACGAGCTCCAAGGGGCCGGGGGCGTTTTCGGCTTCGGCCATCACTACCCTCGCATTATCCAGCCCCAGGATGGCTTTCATGCTCTCGAGGAAGGCAATGCGCTTGCCCATGCGCTCCACGAGGGCGCAGGGCCTTTCCTTGAAGACGAGGCTCAAGGGTATGCCGGGCAGTCCGGCTCCTGTTCCCAGGTCGGCAAGCCCCGAGCCGCCCCGGATTCCCCTTCTTGAACGCTCCTCGTCCATGGCCTTGAGGAGGGCGAGGATCTCCCGCCATGGGGCTAGGCTGTCGAGGATATGCTTGACGACGAGTTCGTCGCCGCTCGCCGAGACCAGGCCGTGGGTGGGGTTCCAAGATTCGATTTCGGCCAGGTAGCGGCGCAAGGCGGATTCCAGATCCGACCCGTCCCCTGGACCAGAGCCGTCGGAGCCCTCGCTTCCCGGCGCCGATCCTCCGGGATTGGCGCCCCCGAGCCCTAATGCCTCGAGGCCGCGCCCCAGGAGATCGCCCGTTTCTTCCATGCGCGGATTGTAGCGCCCGGATATGCGCGCGTCCATTGACAAGCCGCAACATTTTTCCTGATACTGAAATCCCATGAAGAAGCTCATTTTCGTCACGGGGGGCGTTTGCTCTTCATTGGGAAAAGGCATCACGGCATCGTCGATCGGGGCTCTCATGGAAGCGCGCGGGTTCTCCGTGCGCATGGTCAAGATAGATCCCTACCTCAATGTGGACGCGGGCACTATGAGTCCTTACCAGCACGGGGAGGTCTACGTCTGCGACGACGGGGCCGAGACCGACCTGGATCTTGGCAATTACGGCCGCTTCACGAGCGCTCCGCTCTCCCGCGCCAATTCGATAACGACGGGCCAGGTCTACAAGACCGTCATCGAAAAGGAGAGAGCGGGCGATTTCCTCGGCCGCACCGTCCAGGTCATCCCCCACATAACCGATGAAATCAAGCGCCGCATCCTCGCCGTGGCCGAAAGCCCCGAGGTGGATATCACCATCGTGGAGATAGGCGGCACAGTGGGCGACATGGAATCCGTGCCCTTCCTCGAAGCCGCCCGACAGCTCATCCACGAGCTGGGCCGAAATAACGCGGTTTCCGTCCATGTCACCCTGGTGCCCTCGGTCTCGGGCGGTGAGATCAAGACCAAGCCCACGCAACACGCCGTCAAGGAGCTCCAGGAGGTCGGGATCCAGCCCGACGTCCTCGTCTTGCGCTCCAAAGAGCCTCTCTCCGAAGGCATCAGGAACAAGATTTCTTCTTTTACCAATGTGAAGATGGAGGGTGTTATTTCCGCCTACGACCTCCAGACCGTCTTCGAGCTACCCTTGGTCTTCTACGAGCAGGGTGCCGACGCCTTCATCCTAGGTGCCATGAACGTGGAAAGCCGCCACGCCGAGCTGGATGCCTGGCGCAGGGTGGTGCAGGCGGTCAAGCATCCCAGTTCAATAGTGCGCGTGGGCATCGTGGGCAAGTACATGGAGCTCCACGACGCGTACAAATCCGTTTGGGAGGCCCTGGGCCACGGAGGCATAGCCAACGGGGTCGGCGTCGAGCTCGTGAAGATCGATTCCGGAAGGCTCGAGGCCGAGGGAGCCGATCCTGCGCTCATTCTTGGCGACGTCGACGGCATCCTCGTGCCGGGGGGCTTCGGCGAGCGGGGCATAGAGGGAATGGTGAGGGCCGCCCGCTACGCCCGCGAAACGGGCA
Organism: Rectinemataceae bacterium; assembly: GCA_036567645.1. Classification (GTDB taxonomy): domain Bacteria; phylum Spirochaetota; class Spirochaetia; order Treponematales; family Rectinemataceae; genus JAPLSO01. Next base: position 2,972 of record DATCUA010000041.1, read on the forward strand.
AGCCCTACCTCGGACTCTGCCTGGGCATGCAGATCATGGTGATCGAGTACGCCAGGAATGTCCTGGGCTGGAAGGACGCCCATTCGAGCGAGTTCAGCAAGACGAGCGCGCATCCCGTCGTCTCCCTCCTGGAAGAGCAGAAAAGCGTCAAGGGCTACGGGGGCACCATGAGGCTCGGGGCCAGCGACACCCTCACCCGGCCCGGTACGGCTATTCGAGCCGCCTATGGCGCCGAAATCATCTCCGAACGGCACCGCCACCGCTACGAAGTGTCCAACGACTTCCGCCCCGAACTGGAGGCGGCTGGCCTTATCGTCTCCGCAACTACGCCGGACGGCATGCTCGTGGAGTGCTGCGAATGGCCGAACCATCCCTGGGGCTTGGGCGTGCAGTACCATCCCGAGTTCAAGTCCAGGCCGACCAAGGCCGGCCCTCTTTTCAAAGCGTTCATAGCCCAGTGCGCACGAGCGGCAAAAGAGCGGGCTTGATTCGACCGTGGGAGAAGGAATACCCCGAGCCACAGCCTCGGATTGACAGTCCGCCTCGCCCGACCCATACTTCCAAGACATGGTGCCTGAGCGGAGCCTTTCCCGAGCGGCGCGCTTCGCGGCCGTTTTCTTCCTCGCTTTGGGCCTGGGCTCCTGCGCCCTGGGCTCCGGGGATGGGGCATCCGCCGTGCAAGACGAGCTGGAGGATGTCCCCGATGCGGTCTTCAGAGGATTCATCCGCGAGGAAGTGAGGGGGAGCCGGATCGATTTCGTGGCCAAGGCGGACAAGGCCGAGTATTTTCGGGACAAGGGTCTCCTCATCGTCTACGGACTCAGCTTCGAGGACAGGGGAGAGGACGGGGTTTCCGTGGAAGCTTCCGGCAGGGCTGATAAGGCGGTCTGGCACGAGGATACGGGGGACGCCGAGCTTTCGGGCTCTATCCGGCTCTATTCGACGGCCGAGGACGCATCTTTCGAAACCGATTCCCTCTCCTATCGCGCCGCCTCGGAAGCCCTGGAGGGCGGTCCGGCGGAAAGCGTGATCGTCCGCGTCGGCCAGAGGCTTTTCCTCCACGGCAAGGGATTTTTCGCCGACATCGACCGAAGGGCTTTTTCATTCAGGGGAGGGGTCGACGGCTTCGCGAGGCCGGGCGGCACGAAGGAGTGATACGATGGATCAGCAGTTGCGGCGTTGCTTTCTCTGCATAGCCCTCGTTCTCGCCGCGGCCATGGCAGTGGCTCAGACTCCTGGACAGGGCGCCGCGCCCGTCGCCCAGGCCGAACCCGACACGATAACCTTTTCCGCCAACCGCATGGAGAGCGTGATTGCCAAGGGCAAGGAAAAGACCATCCTCATCGGCAAGGCCGTGGTCAACACGGGAACCATGAAGATCCAGGCCGAGAGGATAGAACTATCCGGCGAGGACTACAACGACGTTATCTGCACGGGCTCTGTCGTCGTCCAGGACGAGGGCAAGGGCTTTCTCCTCAAGTCGGCTTCATTGAGCTACAAGCGCGATACGGAGATCGGGCTGGCGCAGAGCTCGGTGGTGCTCGAGGATTCCAAGAACTCGGTGATCCTCAAGGCCGACTGGGTTCGCTTCGACCAGAAGCAATCCCTGGTGGACGCCCGCATCGGGGTCCAGATCCTCAAGGAGGATTTCGCAGTCCGCGCAGAGTTCGCGAGATTCAACCGGGACGACGAGAGCCTGAGGCTCTCGGGTCAGCCGGTTGCGGTTTCCGCAGACGGGACGGTCCAGGCCGACCTCATCGAGGGCGGAACGACCCTGGACAGCCTCAGCTTCTCCGGCAGGGTCTCGGGCAGCATCACCCCCAAGAAGAAGGAAGGAAGCAGTCCTTGAGCCTTTCGACCCTGGCGGTGAGGAACCTCGAAAAACTCTACGGCCGCAAGCTGGCGGTAGCCGATGTCAGCTTTTCCATGTCCACGGGCGAGGTCGTGGGCCTGCTCGGCCCGAACGGGGCGGGAAAGACCACCGTCTTCTACATGATCGCGGGATTCTTGCGCCCGAGCAAGGGCGGAGTGGAGCTGGACGGCCAGCCCCTCAACGGATTGCCCATGTACCGGAGGGCCCGCCTGGGCATCTCCTACCTTCCCCAGGAAGCTTCCATCTTCCGCAAGCTCTCGGTGGAGGACAACATCCTCGCCGTCCTGGAGACCAGGGCGGATCTGGATAGGGAAGGCAGGAAGCGGAAGGCGGCCGAACTGATGGCCGAGTTCGGCATCGAGGCCATAGCGAAACAGCCAGGCTACACGCTTTCCGGCGGGGAGCGGAGGCGCACCGAGATAGCCCGGGCCCTCGCCATCGAGCCCAAGTTCCTCCTCCTGGACGAACCATTCACCGGCATAGATCCCATCGCCATCCACGAGATCAAGCGGATTATCCAAAGGCTCAAAGAAGGAGGCATCGGCGTCCTTCTCACAGACCACAACGTACGCGATACTCTGGATATCACGGATAGGTCCTACATCATCCATCTCGGGCGGATCATCGTGGAAGGCGACAAGCAGGCGATCCTCGGCAACGAGGCCGCGCGAAGCCTCTATCTGGGGGAGGAATTCAGGATGTGAGCCTGGAGCGTCTCTGTAAAGCGCGCCGTGAAACGCGTCGTTGACGCCTGGCTTACAGCATGGTACATTATCCCTTACCCGTACGGGTGACCCACCTTTCTATTAACGGAAGACATATGCGGTATTTCGACACTCACGCCCATATCGGGCTCATATACGACGACCCAATCGACCAGCTCCTGGTCTGCCAGCAGGCCAAGCAGGCGGGTGTCGGCCGCATTGTATCCATCTGCAACAGCCTCCTCGACTTCAAGCAGGTGTACGAGAACCTGAAACCCGCCGAGCACGTGTTTCACGCCGTGGGCGTGTCCCCCTCCGAGGTGCAGAGTCCGGGCAAGGACTGGCGCGCGACCATCGAGGACGCTGTCAAGCTTCCCCGGGTCATCGCCATAGGTGAGATAGGTCTCGATTACTTTCATAAGTACGGGGATCGCCGTAGCCAGATCGAGCTCTTCATAGATCAGCTGGAGCTGGCTTCCCGTCTGGATCTGCCCGTCATCATCCATAACCGCGAGGCCGGAAAGGACGTGCTCGAGGTCCTGAGAGACAGGATCCCGCCCGCCGGCGCCGTCCTGCACTGCTATTCCGAAAACGCCGAATATGCCGACAGGGTGCTCTCGGCAGGGCTCAACGTGTATTTCTCCTTCGCGGGGAACCTCACCTACCGCAACGCGCGCAACCTGCACGAGACCGTGGAGATGCTGCCCTACGACAGGATTCTCGTGGAAAGCGAGGCGCCCTTCATGGTGCCCGCCGACTATCGCGGAAAGCGGAACAAGCCCGAGTACCTGCCCGCCACCGTCTGGTTCCTCTCCGAGATCCTCCAGATGGATCCCGAGGAGGCGGCGGAGACCACGTATCAGAATGCCTGCAGGCTCTTCCGCCTGGAGCCCTGAGACGGGAGCCGGAGCCAGCGGTCCTGCCATCCCGGCATCCGCGGCGCATGCGGCGACCCGAACCGAAGCGCCGAGTTTTCCGCATGGTCTTCCTAGCCCCTTTTTTCTCGCCCCAGTAGCCGGCTATTCTGATGCCGCCTTCCGATCTGTCTGCAGCGAGCTGGGAGCCGGTCTCTGCTACACGGAGATGGTGTCCTCGGAAGGCCTCACGCGCGATCACCCCAAGACGAAGCTCCTCCTTGCCCGCTCCGAAGCCGAGCCGTACTACGCTATCCAGCTCTTCGGCTCCAAGCCCGATGTCCTCGCCCGCGCGGCAGAGGCCGCGGCCGCCTACAAGCCTGTCTGCATCGATCTCAACTGCGGCTGTCCCGTGCCCAAGATCATCAAGTCGGGCGCGGGCTCGGCCCTCCTCAAGGATCCCGCCAGGATAGCCGCCATCGTTCGGGC
>DATCUA010000042.1:0-8267 GCA_036567645.1 Rectinemataceae bacterium
AGAGCTGCGCCCTCGGGCCAGGCACTCGGCCCCGCTCCCGGCCTGGCCGCCGGGAGCCTTCGAATCTGCCTGGGCGGCCTCGGCCCGAAGGCGGCCCGCTTCCCAGCCCTCGAAAAGGCCATAACCGATAGCGCCCACGGCGGTAGCCTCCCCCCGAAAGAGACAATAGAAGAGATATCCTGTGAGCATTTTTCTCCGCGGAGCGACGCCCGGGGAAGCGCCGAGTTCAAGCGGCTCAGGGCCGCGGTCCTCCTAGCCGACACCCTCCACGCCATGGAGGCCGTCCTATGAAGATAGAATTCATCCTCAACGGCAAGCCGATCCAGGCCGAATGCCCCGAGGGCGAGAGCCTCAAGAGCCTCCTGAAGCGCCTGGGCATGATCTCGGTTCGGGAAGCCTGCGACGGCGAGGGCTCCTGCGGCCTCTGCACCGTCCTCCTCGACGGCGCGGCGGTGAACTCCTGTCTCATCCTCGCGGCCCAGGTCCAGGGCAGAGATATCGTAACCCTGGAGCATTACGTCCATGATCCCCTCATGCGCACCATCCAGAAAGCCCTTGTGGACGCTGCTTGCGTCCAGTGCGGCTACTGCACGCCAGCCGTGGTCCTGGCTGTGCGTGATCTTCTCTCCCGCATCCCGAATCCCGACGACAGCCAGATTGCGGACGCCCTCTCGGGGATCATCTGCCGATGCACGGGCTACCTGCAGTTCAGAGAGGCAATCAGGCTTGCGGCAGCCCGCGCATCGGACCCTTCCTACATCCCCTCTCCCCCCCAGGAGTTCAGGCCGGAGCTCAGGCATGTGGGCAAAGACAGGGAAAAGGTGGACGCCGACGTCCTCGTGCGCGGGGAGCGGGCCTTCGTCGAGGACAGGGTTCCTCCCGACGCCTGCTGGATCGAGCTCGTGGGAAGCCCCTTCGCTCACGCCTGGATATCCGAAATCGACACATCCGAAGCAGAGGCAATGCCGGGTGTCCTGGCCGTCCTCACCTGCGAGAACTGCCCTCCCATCTCCTATACGACAGCCGGCCAGGGCTTTCCTGAACCATCGCCCTACGACCAGAGGATGTTCCCCAGGAAGGTCCGCCATGTGGGCGACAGGGTGGCGGCAGTCCTCGCCAGGACGCGCGAGGAAGCCAAGGCCGCTGCCAAGGCGATACGCGTTACCTACGAAGTCCTCGAGCCCGTCCTCTCCATAGCCCAGGCCAAGGCCCCTGGCGCGCCCGTGATCCATTCGGGAGATGTGTCCTACGTCTCGGGCTCCCCGCCCGAGGGAACAGGCGTTCGCGGCGACGGCAGGGACGATCCTGTCATCTACCAGTTCCCACTGCACTCCGATCCCCACCGCAACCTGGCCGCGAGCGCCCAGGCCGGAATAGGGGACACCGAGCGGGGCTTCGCCGGGGCGGACATAATCATCGAGCGTTCCTACAAGGCCAACAGGGTGCAGAGCGCCCCCCTGGAGCCCCATACAGTCTTCGCCTGCGTCGATTCGAGCAGACTCGTCCTGAGGGCTTCCACCCAGGTGCCCTGGCACGTGCGGCGCATCGTGGCCCGCATCGTGGGATTGCCCGAGCACAAGGTGCGGGTTATCAAAGAGCGCGTGGGCGGAGGCTTCGGTGCCAAGCAGGACATCGTGGTGGAGGACATCGCGGGCTATCTCGCCTGGATCACTCGCAGGCCCGTCTACTTCCGCTACACGAGGGAACAGGAGTTCATAGCTTCCCGCACTCGGCACGCCATGGAGATATCGGTAAAGCTCGGCGCCAGGCGCGACGGGAGGCTCACTGCCATCCTCATGCGCCTGGACGCGGACACGGGCCCTTACGGCCAGCACTGCCTCACGGTGCCCATGAACGCCATATCCAAGAGCCTCCCCCTCCTCCTCTGCGACAACGCCCGCTTCGAGGTGAAGTCCTACTACACCAACCTCTCCCCGGCCGGAGCCTACCAGGGCTATGGGGCGCCCAAGGGCTCCTTCGCCCTCCAGACGGCCATGGCCGAGCTCGCCGAAGCCCTGGGCATGGACCAGCTCGATCTCCTGGAAATGAACCGGGTGCGCTCAGGCTCCACCATCGAGATCCTGAAGAGCCTGGGCGAAGGGCGGGAAGGCTCGGCCGTAACCCTCGGAACCTGCGGCTTGGGCGAGATGATCGCCAGGGGGAGGGCCGCCTTCGATTGGGACGATCCTAAGCCCGAAAGCCCAGATCCGGATTGGAAGATAGGCAGGGGGGCCGTGATAATCCAGCAAGGCTCGGGCCTTCCCGGCCTGGACGCGGCCAACGCCGAGATCAGACTCCTACCCGACGGAACGGCCCTCCTCCTCTCGGGAGGAGCCGACCTGGGCACGGGCCTGGACACCCTCACGGCCAAGGTAGCGGCCGAAGCCCTCGGGCTGGAGCTGGCCGACATCTCGGTGGTTTCGGGCGACACGGACGCTACTCCCTTCGACAAGGGAGCATACGCATCCTCGGGGAGCTTTTTCTCCGGGAAGGCGGCCCTCCTCGCCGCGGAAGACCTCAAGGCCAAGATCATCGCGGCGGCGAGCCCCCTCCTGGGCGAACCAACGGAAGACCTGCGCATCGAGCACCGGGGCCGCGTCGTGGGCAGGAAGGGCGAGATCAGCTTCGCCAGGCTGGGCCATGTATCGGTCCAGGGCCAAGGACACGGGGAGCTCGTCGGCTTCGGCTCCTTCAAGACCGAACACGCGGCCTTCCCCTACGGAGCCCATTTCGCCCAGGTTGCCGTAAATCCGCGCACGGGCCAGGTGAGGGTCCAGCGCTACCACGCCTATCAGGACTGCGGTACTCCCATCAACCCGGCCCTTGCCAAAGGCCAGATCTACGGTGCCGTCCTCAAGTCCATAGGACATTCCCTCTACGAGGAGATGCTCTACGACGAGGCGGGGCGCTGTCTGAATCCGAGATTCCTCGACTACAAGGTGCCCACCATGGCCGAGCTACCCGAGGATTTCGTCGTGGAGCTCATGCCCGTGGACGACGAGGTGGGGCCGTATGGCGCCAAGAGCGTCTCGGAGATCTCCGTCAACGGGGCAGCCCCCGCCCTGGCCATAGCCATACACGACGCCATTGGCGTGTGGATACGCGAATGGCCCTTCACGCCCGAGCGGATACTGAGGGCGCTGGGGAAGCTCTAGGCGGTGGGTTGGCCGAGGCGAGACGCGCTAGGGCTAGAAATCCCTGGCTGCTCTCACGTATCGAGTGCCAGACTTTTGCCAGCTTCCATTCCATGGGGACCAGGTGCCATCGAAACAGACTATTTGGGCGTATTCCTTTCCATTCTCCGTGGAAGACCAGTAATAGTCCGAAGTGTTGGGAGGGCGAACCAAAGCCATGCATTTTTCATGCATTTTCTCGAGCTCTCTCCAGGATGGGAGGAACCAGTCGTCGATGCCGTTCCAAACGAGTTCCACCGCGTATTTCGCGGCGATGTTGGAAGAAGTCCCCAATGCGGCGATTATGCGAGCCGTATTGACCGATCCCGAGCCGATGTCCCCATCAGTGAGATCGTCTGCATCCGAGTTGATGCGCGTGCCCATCCCTCCCCATGAGTAGTCCCACTCGTGGTCCGAACGCGTGGGGGCGACTTCCAGGTACCTCCACCCGTCCGAATAGGAACCCTTGTCCCAGAACACCTGGCCGCCAGCGGGACCCAGGCCCGTGAGCCCGTCACCCGGCGTGTAGGAAGCCTCCGCGACGAGGTTGAGGGTACTGGTGCCCGTTGTTATCGTGGGATTCGCGGCGGCCCGCGCGACATGCTGGCCCTGAGCGTTCACTCCGAAGGCAAGCACATAGATCTCGCCCAAGGTGTCCGGAATAGTGATCCTTCCCTTGTAGCGCTGGCTCCCCGCGTCCCAGGCAAGCGTGGCATCGCTCCCTATCTGGGTACGATAGATCTTGTTAAAAACCCGCACGGTTACCGTGAGGTCGGAAGCGAGCGCCTTGGCCCCCTCTGAGCTTCCTGCGAGGCCTCCCAGCTCCACTTCCACACTGGCGCCCGGTTCCTCCGTTTTCGAGTGCTCATCGGAAAATAGCCTGCAGGATCCGAGCGAGACCAGGCAGATCAGGAGGCAGGACGCGGCACGTAAAACCGGATTGTTCTTCGTGTTCATCGAGAGCCTCCTCACTCTTCGCCAAAGCCTATATCGAGGCTGGCCGCCGTCGTCGCGCCGAAATCGCCCAGGTCTTCGATGACAGGAGGATGGTAGGCCGGGTATTCGCGTTCATGCGCTCCGGTTTCAGATACGGATTGGACGTTTTTTCCAATGACTTTCTCCGTTCCAACAGCCATTTTTCTCTATTTTAAAAAATTGAAAATAAGATGCAAGGTCTGGAATGCAATTTTTAGTCGAGAACTGCCGCACCGATGCTACAAAGCTTGTGCATATTTATTCATCGTTGACGAATGGCCCTGATTCCGTCTATGCTCTGCCCATACGCGGAAAGGCAGGGCCATCCGAGCCAAAGCCACCCGCAGGAGGCAGATGTGAAAGCCAGGATAACGGCAATCGTGCTCGTAGTTGCGATCCTCGTACCTAGCGCGGTCTTCGGTCAGACCGTGCTCAAACTCGCTCACCTCAACCCCCAGCAACCCTACGACGTGGCCTCGGCGGCCATGGCCGCCGTGTTCAAGAGCGAGGTCGAAGCCAATTCCAACGGGCAGATCAAGGTGGAGCTCTATCCTAACGGCGTTTTAGGCAAGGAAGCCGAGACCATGGTACAGGTGAAATCCGGTGTGGTCCAGTCTTTCATCTCATCTTCGGGAGGCATAGCTCAGTTCTACCCTCTCATCGATGTCACCAACATGCCCTTCGCCTTTTCCAGCTATAACGTGGGCTACAAGGTCTACGACGGGGCCTTCGGCAAAGAGCTCGCCGCCGACATAGAAAAGAAGGCCGGCTTCAAGGTGCTCGGCTTCGGGGAGTCGGGCGGTTTCTTCGCCATAACCAACTCCAAAAAGCCCATCAAGTCACCAGCCGACATGAAGGGCATAAAACTGCGGACCATGGCCCTCCCCCTGCACCAGGCAATCGTCAAAGCCCTGGGCGCTTCCCCCACAACGGTAGCCTGGGCCGAGGTCTACACCAGCCTCCAGACCGGCGTTGTAGACGGGCAGATGAACCCCATATCCATCATCGCCATGGCCAAGTTCCAGGAAGTGCAGAAGTACATCACCCTGACCAACCACCTCTACGCCCCCTATATCTGGGTGATAAATCCCAAGTTCTTCTCCGGCCTCTCCGCGGATCTCCAGACCGTGGTAGAGGACGCCGCACGCACCGCCATCCTGGCCGGTCGCGGCCTCTCCAGGATCATCGACAGCACGGAGAAGGGCCTGCCCACCCTGGCCGATAAGATGCAGGTGTACGTACCCACCAAGGCTGAGATGAAGCTCTTCCGCGACGCAGCCATACCTGCGGCGAAGGAATTCATGTCGACCCAGTACAAGAAAGAGGGTGAAGCCTGGGTGGACAAGTTCTTCGCGGCTATCGAGGCGGCTGAAAAAGAATTGGGCTATTGATACCGAATCCCGGCCATAGCGTAGGCCAAGCATGAGGTTACGGGGAGGGAACCGGGCGGCCGGTTCCCTCTTCCACGCAAGGAGTTGAGATGAGCTCAGGAGAGTCGAAGCGAGATGCTGTCCAGGCGCTTTCCGCTATCCTCGACAAGATCGCGGGCACGGCCTGCATCTTTCTATTCGGCGCCATGACCAGCATCGTCATACTCGGAATCTTTTTCCGATACATTCTCAACACTCCCCTCAACTGGGTCGAGGAAACCGCCCGCTATCTGATGATCTGGGGCGCATCGCTGGCCATCAGCCTGGGAGTGAGCGCTGGGGAGCACGTGGGCTTGACGGTCATCCTCGACTCCCTCAAAACTCCCCTGGCGCGCAAGATCCTAGGCGGCGCCATCAATCTCATCGTCTTCGCCTTCCTTCTCTTCATGCTCATCTACTCGGTGGCCGCCACTGCCGAGGGAAAATCCCAGTTCACCCAGGCTTTGGGCATTTCGATGTTCTTGCCCAAGCTCGCCGTGCCCTTCGCCATGGGCATTTCGGCCATCCAGATCGTCCTCGCCAGCATCCAGATGCTTAGAAGCCCAGACGGCAGGCGCTCCCAGGGCGCGGGCCACATAGACATCTGAGGAGAAGCCCATGTTCCTGTCCATAGCCGTAGTATTCTTCGGTCTCCTCGTCTTGGGCGTACCCATTGGCTTCACCCTCGGCATCGCGGGTGTGGTCGGGCTCCTCCTTATGGGTTCCGGCGTCGGGCTCCTCTCCATGGCTCCCCTCCAGTACTTCTCGGGCCTGGACATGTTCACCCTCATGGCCATGCCCTTCTTCATCCTCGCGGGCGAACTCATGAACAAGGCGGGAATAACAAAGCGCCTTGTCAACTTTTCCAACATACTCGTGGGGCATTGGAGAGGGGGCCTCGCCCACGCCAACATAATGGCATCGGTGTTCTTCGCCGGGATGACGGGAGCCGCCGTATCCGACACGGCGGCCATAGGTACGATGCTCATCCCGGCCATGGTCGACGACGGCTACGATGTGGACTTCTCCGCCGCCGTCACAGCCGCGTCCTCGATCATCGGGCCCACTATCCCGCCCTCGAACATGATGGTCATCTACGGGTCCCTGATGAACGTGTCCATAGCGGGGCTGTTCGCCGCGGGTTTCCTCCCCGGCTTCACCCTCGCCATCCTCCTCATGATCATGTCGGCCTACCTCTCGTTCAAGCGCGGTTATCCCAAGGGCCCCCGCACGAGCTTCAAGGAAAAACTCGTTGGCACAAAGAACGCCATCATCCCCCTACTCATGCCGGTCATCATCCTGGGGGGCATACTCTCCGGCCTCTTCACGCCCACGGAAGCCGCGGCTGTAGCAGTATTCTACGCCCTCGTCATAGGCTTCTTCGTGCTCAAGACATTGAACCTAAAGGATTTGGGGCCCATGCTCTTGAAAACGGCCACGATCACCGGCTCGGTCTTCTTGATAATCGGAACGGCTTCCATACTCTCCTGGGTGCTCGCCATCAACCAAGTGCCCCAGGCCATAGCCTCCTTCCTCATAGCCACTACTGGCAACCCGAAGATCGTCCTCCTCCTCATCCTCATCCTCATGCTCATCGTGGGCATGTTCATGGACATTGCGGCCGCCCTGATCATTCTCGGCCCCATACTCCACCCCATAGCCATGAATCTCGGCTTCGCGCCCATCCATTTCGGAATCATCATGGTCCTGTCCCTGAACATAGCCCTGATGACTCCCCCCGTGGGCGCATGCCTCTTCGTGGCCTGCTCTATCTCCAAAATCAGCCTCGCGCGGCTGTCCAAGGCCATCTTCCCCTTTATCATCATGGAGGTTTTAGCTCTCTTCTTGGTGGCGTATATCCCTGAGATTTCGCTCTTCTTGCCGAGGCTCCTGGGTCTCGCGTGATACGGGATGCATGAGAGTGAGAAGCGAATCCGGTTCTTCGAGGCCGACTGACCTCGCGCCTATCGGCTCAGTAGGAAAACGCCGATAGGCCGAAGCTTCTCCCAGACAGTCCGTCGATATCCACAACGTTGACATAGTAGTCGCCGGGCTGGAGTACCATCTCCAGAGGCGCGGAGAATCCACCCCTGCGCTCCGAAGCGATGGTTCCATCAGGGCAGGGCACCTCGGTGTAGAGATCGGACTCCACGACGGACACCTTCACCCTCGCCGTGTAGGCTTGAGGATCGTCGTCTGCGTCGGCCCAAGAGAGCCCCACCCTGCCGGCTTTCTGCACTCTCAGCCTGAACCAGAGGGAGCTAATGGGAGTGTCTGAAGCGCCATTCGAGCCGGATTCTATCATCGCTCGGGTTTCCAATGCCGATCCTTGGGACTTAAGGCTCAGGTTTCCCTCGATCATGACGAAAAAGCTCGTACTCCTCAGCCGGTACTCCCTGTAGGCAGGAGGCGAGGAGCGGCCCTGGGTGTCGAAGGCGGCCACGGACAGCTTCATGCTGGGCAAGTCCGTCGTGCTCACCTTGATACCGGCCGCGGGCCAGAGGGGATCGGAAGCCTGGGGAGCCAGGCCGTCGGTGCGGTAGCGTAAGGACATGCCCGGCTCTCCCGAGACTCGAACGAGGCTCTTGTTGGGAACCAGGCCCGAGCCGGGAAGAACCAGGGGCTCCGAAGGCTGGACATTCAGCCCCCCGAGGCTTCCAGCCAAGCCCGAATCCGAGTCTTCGTGTAGGAGAAAGAACAGGTTTCCTCT
>DATCUA010000043.1:0-3511 GCA_036567645.1 Rectinemataceae bacterium
CTAAGCGCGCCGCGCCCAAAACCCCCGCGAGGAAGAGAACCGCCCACCCGGCCGCCCGGGCCCTTCCGCTACAGCGCACGGCACGATTATATGATAGCTGGACCCCGCCCGCCAGCGCGCGGCCCGAAGGAGCATTCCCCTGGATAGCATCACGGCCGGCATCGTCGAAGACGATCCCCTCTTCGCCCAGGACCTGAGGCGGCGCCTCCTCGGCATGGACGGTATAGCCAGGATTCTAGCCTGGGAAAGCGCCGAATCTTTCCTCGCCTGGCTCTCCCGACCCGGCTCCCGCCTCGACATCCTCTTCCTGGACCTGGGCCTTCCCGGAATGGGCGGGCTCGACCTCCTCGCCAGGCTCGCCGCCCTGGGCGAGGAAATCCCCATCATCGTGCTTTCCTCGATCTCATCCGAGCGCTCCATCCTCTCGGCCCTCTCCTCGGGAGCCGCCGGCTACATACTCAAGGAGGAGCTCGGCTCCCTGCCCGAGATCGTATCCTCCACCCTCGCGGGAGGAGCCAATATATCGCCCACCATAGCCGCCCGCCTCGTAGCCCGCTTCCTCAGCCCGGTATCGCGCCGCCTCCCCGCGGGCGCCGCCCCGAGCTCCGCGCGCGAGGACGCTGAAAATTCCGCTCCCGAGAGCCTCACCGAGAGAGAAACCGAAGTGCTGGAACGAATAGCCGAAGGCATGAGCGAGCAGGAGGCGGCGAAAAGCCTCGGCATCTCCCTCCTCACCGTGCGTACCCACGTCAAGCGCATCTACCGCAAACTCTACGTATCCAACCGCGCTACCCTCATTCGGCGCGCGCGCGAACTCGGCATCCTGGGCTAGGCGATCGGCATTCCGAGCTTCTGTAATCGCCGCTTCATCCATACCGCGCTTGCGGTATATCGCTTGATTCTATGCCGGGTACCCTCTGCATATGGAGAACCTGTACCTGCATCTGGACGGCGAGTACCGCAAGGAAAAGCCCAAGCCCCTCGGTCCCGGCTCCTCGGTAAGGGCCGAGGAACGCAGCCTCTTCATAGACATGAAGCGCTTTTTCTTCGACCGCTCCGAAGTCAAGCATACCGACATCCTGATAAACGGCCGTCCCGCAGGGAGGATAGATGCCGATTCCCTGCCGGCCGATGGAAGCTATGGCCGGCTGGAGTTCAAATATCGGGGGGAGCTTGCCGACATAGTCCTCAAAACGGGATCCTGCGAAACCGTCTTCCGCTCCACGAGGGATTTCGCCGCCGGATCCAGCCCCGACGCCCTCGAAATGTCCCATGTGCGCAAGCTCATCGTCTATCCCCGCATCTCCGCCCAGAGCGGGGCCTTCGCAGGAGCCGGGGCCGACATAGGCCCGCGCCGCCCCTCCCTCACCATACTCGACGTCACCAGCTTTTCCGTCACCCTCACCCTGTGCGACCTCTGGCAGAACACCGAGGATTACCGTTATGAAGTTTTCTACGGCCCCGAATACACGGAAGCCGGCTTCGCCGACGACAAGCTGTACGGAGTCTACGACACCTCGAAAGCCACCACAGTCGTGGTGGAAAACCTGATCCCCGGCAAGGATTATCGATTCTCGGCGCGCGCGGTGTTCAGGGATCTTCGCTCCCTTTTAGCTTTCCCCGTCTCAGCCCGCACGAGGCCCGCATGAATGTCCGAGCCGGGCGCGGAAGGGCTATGACGCGCTTCGCGATGCTCCCTGCGACGCCTCGCACGACGTGCCGGGCCAGAGAAGACCGGAAGGCTCTCCTTGTTTCGCCATTGACAAAACCCTAAGAACAGCCGATACATAAAAGAAATGCTCTTTACAAAATTCCGCGCAAAGGAGCAATCATGAAACGCTACCTCGCCGTTTTCATTCTTGTCAGCCTCGCCCTGTCCGCGGTCCTCGCCCAGCCATCGGGCTATGTCTACACCCCCGCGCTTCGCAAGGACGCCCGCTCCATGGGCTCGGGAGGAGCCTCCCTCCTCTTCTCTACCGACTACGACTCCTTTTTCGGAAACCCCGCGGGATTCACCGGCCCCGGCTCCCTCACCCTGGGCGACCTCTCCCTCTGGAGCTATGTGCCCGTGACCCCCGCTAGCATCAACAAGCTTCAGCAGATTCTCGAGGTCGGCATGGAAGAGGCCGACTTCGAAGCCGCGGTAGATAAATTCATAAAAGACAATTCCGAGCTCGGCTTCGGCGGGGCCCTGGGCTTGGGCTGGGCCGGCAAGGGCTTCGGCCTCGGCTTCACCATGGTCTCCGAAGCCAGGCTCGCGGGCTACGACTTCGCCAATTCAGCCGTCCACGTGGCCAACCAGCTCAACGCCATAGTCGGATTCGGCTTGCCCATCAACCTGGGTTTCATCAAGATTGCCTTGGGCGCCGATGTGCGCGGATTCTACCGCATGGATTCCGAAGTTGCGGGCTGGACCGAGGGCCACGATCTCGTCATGTCCTACTTCGGCTACCGCGACGACGGCGAGCTCCTCCTCGCGGACAACGTCCTCTATGGAGGATTCGGCTACGCCCTGGACGCTGGAGCCACACTGAGGATCGGGCCTCTCATGGCTGGCTTCATGGCACGGGACCTCTTCGCCAACCTCAACGTGGACTACACCACCGTCCAAGCCATCGTCGAAGACGCGGACTACCCCGTGGAAGGCGGCGATCCTGTAGCTATCGAACCCACCTACACAGCAGGACTGGCCCTGAAATTCAATGAAAACGGGTATTTCTCGCCCTCCCTCTATGCCGAAACCGACGGCGTCGAGGATCTCATAGCCGACCTCAAGGCCGGAACCTTCACCTCGGACAGCCTCCTGGCCTCCATGCGCGTTGGCGGGGAAATCCGCCTTTTGCGCATATTCGTCCTGCGCGGCGGCCTGAACAAGAACTGCCTGTCCTTCGGAGCCGGAATCGACCTCCACCTCATCTCAGCCGATGTCGCCGTCTTCAACGAGGACATCCAGGATCTCAACTCCCGCTCCGGCCTAGCCCTTCGCGCCGCTATCAAGTTCTGAGACACGGAGGGGCGCCTTCTGGCGCCTCTCCCCGATCCCTATCAGCGCGGCCGGACCTTGCTCCTATCGCCGCGCTTCTCATTCCGCCCCAGGAAGGCGCCTCGCCCAGCCCCGGACTCGGTAGTAATCCAAAATCCGCACAAGGGTAGCGGAATCCAGCGCTTCCCGTCTGTTCCCGTCTCGCCCTACCATCGTCTCCGCCGCCAGAAGCGAGTTGATCACGGCCTCCTCCACGGCCTCCACTAGGGCAGCGAATAGAGGCGAAAGCTCTTCGTCCCTCAGGCCGACGCGCGCCTCGGACGCATCGCTTCCGAAGACTGCCGTAGCCGTCGAAAAGGCTATGAAGAAGTCCCCCGAGCCGTTGGAAGAATAGAAACCGGTTCGGGCCAGCCCCAGGCCTCCGCGCCTGCAGAGCCGGGTGAGCTGTCGCGCGTCCAGGGGGGCGTCGGTGGCTATGATCACCATACAGGAGCCGTCGGGCGCATCTAGCGGCTCGGGCGCATCTGG
>DATCUA010000044.1:0-4152 GCA_036567645.1 Rectinemataceae bacterium
ATTTAAATTTATGTGGTAATATACGCGCCGCGTCTCTGAACCCGATCAACCGCGGGGACATGAGCGCGCGGCTCCGGGATCCGTCGCCCCGTTTCGGCATTCCGGTCCGTGCTACAAGGAGGTCAGTTGGCTGATAAAGACTTGCGGATCAACGAGCAGATCCGCGTGCGTGAAGTGAGGCTGATAGACGAGAAGGGAGAACAGCGCGGGATCATACCCACGCTCGAAGCCATTCGGGTGGCGAGGGAACTCGGACTCGACCTGGTGGAAGTGGCTCCTCAGTCCCTGCCCCCGGTGTGCAAGCTCTTGAACTATGGCAAGTACAAGTTCGAGCAGGAAAAGAAGATCAAGGACGCCAAGAAGCATACGAAGGCGACGGAACTCAAAGAGATCCGGATGCAGCCCAAGATCGCCGAGCACGACCTCGACTTCAAATCCAACCACATCAGGGAGTTCCTCGAGCAGGGGAACAAGGTCAAGGTGACCATTCGTTTCCGCGGCCGGGAACTAGCGCATACGGAAATTGGCGAGGAGATCCTCAAGAAGATCCTCGGCAAGCTCGAAGGTTTCTACATCATGGAAAAGCTTCCCCTCATGGAGGGTAGGTTCATGTCCATGGTCTTGCAGCCCAAGGCCTCGATCATTAAAAAGCAGGCTCAGACGGAGGTTGTGGCCTCCGACGCGGCAGGCGCAAACTGATATTCGCAGGAAGGACGGTATAGCATGCCCAAGATGAAGACGAAGAAGGCCGCGGCCAAGCGGTTCACGCTCACCGCCAGCGGCAAGGTCAAATACAAGAAAATGAACCTGCGCCATATCCTCACTAAGAAGACCACGAAAAGAAAGCGCAATCTCAGGAAGCCGGGATTCGTTGCCTCGGGCCCCGTCCACCAGATCAAGAAGAAGCTTCTGCCCAACGGCTAAGACGCCCCGAAGGAGAACGAAGATGTCAAGAGCAGTAGATGGAACCAAGCGCAAGGATCACCGCAAGAAGATCCTCAAGATAGCCAAGGGATACTGGGGCAGGCGCCATTCCAATTTCAAAGTGGCCAAGGACGCGGTAGCCAAGGCCCTCTCCGACGCCTACAAGGACAGGAGAGACAGGAAGGGCGACTTCCGCACCCTCTGGATAGCCCGTATCAACGCTGCTTGCAGGGCCCGGGACATGAGCTATTCCCGCTTCATCGAAGGCATGGGGAAGGCTGGTGTCACCATAGACCGCAAACTTCTGGCCGACCTGGCCGTCCGCGATCCGGCGGCATTCGACGCCGTGGTCGCCACAGCCAAGGCCGCCCTGGGGGCCTGAGCATGGTGAGCCTCGAGCAGATCCGCGCCCTCGAGGCGCGGGTTGAAAAAGCGGTCGGCCTCATAGAAAAGCTGAGGCGCGAAAACGCCGATCTCGAGCGCGACCTCATAGAAGCATCACGCCGCGAGGAAGCTCTCGGCGCCAAAGTTGCCGAGCTGGAAGCGCAGCGGGATGCGGCTATATCCGAATCCCTCGCCTGCGCGCGGAAGGCCGAAGAAGCCGAATCCCGCGCCGCCGAGCTCCTCGCGGACGCAGAAAACCTCAGGAAGGAACAGGGCAGGATCGAAGAAGGGCTTTCGAGCGCCCTGGCCAAGCTGGACGCATTCGAGGATTTGGTCATGGGCATAGCGGCCGAACCGGCTCCTGTCCATGCCGAACCAGAACCTGCTCAGGCGGAGCAGGCTTCTGCCCAGGCCACGACTCCCGACCCGGAAATTGACACCGAATGCCGAGAACCGCAATGTACCGACAGAACGGAGGATGCGCCGCTTCCCGGCGCCAGCTTTTCCGGAACGGCCGATGAGCTCGACATATTCTGAATCCCGGGAAGGGAAGGGAGCTTCCAGGATCGTGCCCATCGAGATCCTGGGCGTTGCCCTGACGATACGTACCGACGAAAACCCGGAGTACATACAGGGCCTCGTGGCGGAACTGAAGGAGAGACTGTCGAGGGTTTCCTCGCAGATGAAGATTGCCGACCCGCTCAAGCTTTCTCTCGTCACGGCCCTCCTGGTGCTCGACGAGCTGCGGCGAGACGATGGAGATACGGCCGATTTGGAGGATACGGAGGCGGATAGCCTCATGGACGATCTGGACAAGAGGCTCGGGGAGCTCGGCCTCTGAGCCGACGCGAAACGCCGAAGCGACAAGAAGGAGAATACATGATCATACCTCTCGAGCGGCTGATCAATTACAATATGAATTCCTACGAACTCGCCGTCGCAATCACGAGGAGGGCTTTCCATCTCGCAGTCCTGAAGACCCCCGAAGTGGAGAAGAACAACGGCAAAGTAGTATCCCTTTCAGCCCACCAGATATTCGAAAAGCAGGTTGAGTACCGATTCATCTCGGGTTAAGGCGCTCATCCTCACCGGCCCGACAGCCTCGGGCAAGACGGAGCTCCTCGATGCCGTTTTCGGCCGGGGAGCTTTTCCTTTACCAGGCCTCGTCATCAGCGCCGATTCGATGCAGGCGTACCGCGGTATGGACATAGGCACGGCCAAGCCCTCGCCAGAACTCAGATCCAGGCTTCCCCATATTCTCATCGATATCAAGGATCCCGACGAGCAGTACACCGCGGGAGAGTTCGCCCGGCTCGCCAGGGAAGCCTGCGATTCGGCTCATTCGCGGGGCTTAATCCCGATAGTCAGCGGGGGGACGGGGTTCTATATCCGAAATCTCCTCTGCGGCCCCTCAGGAGCTCCGCCCGAATCGGCGGACATGCGTCTCGAGGTAGCCGCCGATCTGCGACGGTTGGGGGCCGATGCCCTGAGGGCCGAGCTCGAGGCCGCCGACCCGGCCTCGGCTCGAAGGATCCATCCCAACGACCTCTATAGGCTTACGAGGGCTGTGGAAATACTCAGATCCACGGGCCGTCCTCCTTCGGATTTCGCCCCTCCTTCGAGCCCGAGAGGCGACATGGATTTCCTCGTGGTCGGCGTGGAGAGGCCCAAGGCCGAACTCGCCGAGAGGATTCGGTCGAGGGTGAAATCCATGATGGAAGCGGGCCTGCCCGAGGAACTGCGCAGGCTCAAGGCGGCTGGTTTTTCCCCTTCCAGCCCGGGAATGCAGGCTATTGGCTATAAGGAGTTCTTCCAGGACGAGGGCAAGAGCATCGAAAGCATAGCCGAGGACATCGTCCTCCACAGCATCCAGTACGCCAAGCGGCAGATGACATTCCTGAGGGCGCTTCCCGGCATAATCTGGATCGGACCCGACAAGGAAGCATTGCTCGGGCTATGCGAATCCTTCTTCCTCCAGCGAGAACAGGCGCCGACCTAGTCCGATCGCGACCTAGCTTCTGTAGCGTCCTGCTCGCGCTTGTTATGTGGCACAGGCCATGGGTATACTCGCCAAATGGATCCCTCCACTCTCTTGTTCACCGCAATCCTCGCCTTCCTCCCCATATCGGAGCTCAGGGGCGCCATACCCTATGCTACAGCCCGGGGCGTGGATCTCCTCACCGCCGCCTTGGTCGGCACAGCGCTCAACGCCCTCGTGCCCCTCATCGCCTATGCATTTCTTTCCACAGTCCACAAACTCCTGTACCGCCTCGTTGTCTATCGGGGCTTTTTCGACAGGTTCGTGGAAAAAGCGCGGAGGAAAGTCCACGAAAAAGTGGAAAAATATGGCTATTGGGGCCTTTTGGTTTTTGTCGCCATACCATTGCCCGTGACGGGAGCCTGGACGGGGACGCTCGGAGCCTGGATCCTCGGCATGGATAGGAAAAAGTCCATCCTGGCCATTGCGGGAGGAGTGATCGTGGCGGGCATCATCGTCAGCTTCCTCGTTGCCTTGCTGGGATCAGGAGCCAGATCGATCTTCCTCAAGTACATCTAGGGCAGATTTGTCCCCGATGCGGAGTCCGCGTCTGGGCTGGCGCAGTTTTAGGCTTGCGTCCTTATCCAGGTTAGCTCGTGCCTGTTGTGCCAGAGATGGATCATCCTCGATCCGGGCACAGATGCGAAACGCGAGCAGGCATCCTTGTCCCAGCCCTCTCCCTGCATCTTGATCGTGCAGATGTAGTTCTTGGCCAGCCCAGATGCGAGCCAGGCTTCAACCCAGGCCCAGAGCGCGTTCGGATAGCAGATCACGTCCGAGCAGAGCCAATCTACGGGGCCGATGTC
>DATCUA010000045.1:0-3878 GCA_036567645.1 Rectinemataceae bacterium
GGCCCTCTGCTGGAGAATTCGCGCAGGCTGGGGAGCGCGCCCTGGACGCCCTGATCCGCGAGCGAGTCTCTTTCGGTTCCGACGGGCGCTTCCACCTTTCTGGCATCTGCAAGGTGGCGGGCTTGGGCGGCACACCCTACCGCGACGGATCCTACGCCTATTATCTCTCGGAACCGATAGTCGCCGACGACTACAAGGGCACGGGGCCATTCATCATGGGGCTGACCGAGAGCTGTATGAGACGAGGGGAAATTGAGAGATAGGGTGATAGGATTATCGGCACCTTCTCCTGTCGATCCGTTCCCTTCCTGCTATCCTGTACCTCATATCCACTTACGCACTTTGAAATAGATGAGCTCGGCCAGAACCACGGCGCCCATCAGGCCCAGGGCCGCCGCGTAGCCCCAAGGCTGGTCGAGCTCGGGCATGAAGCGGAAGTTCATGCCCCAGAGACCGGCCAGAAAGGTGATGGGGATGAAGATCGCGGACAGGATGGTCAGCACCTTCATCACGCGGGACATGTTGGTGTTCACCTGGGTGAGGTGGAGTTCGATGATCGATGCCGCGTGCTCGCGATACGATTCCAGGGCTTCGATAACCTGGACCGTGTTTTCGTAGAGGTCCCGCAGGTAGGGCGCGAGCGAGGCGTCCATCTGGATGGAGTCGGTGCGCGAAAAGGCGCTGATGGAGTCTCGGACTGGCCAGATCACCCGCCTCATCCGAGCAAGCTCGCGCTTCATTCCCTGAAGCCCCCTCAAGAAGCCCTCATCGTCCTCCGCGGCCAGGGATTCGTCGAAGGATTCCAGGGTGTCGCCGAGCTTTTCCAGGACGACGAAATAGTAGTCCACGATGGTGTCCACAAGGGCGTAGAGGAGGTAGTCCGCTCCCATGCGGCGCAGACGCCCCGCCCCGGCGAGGATGCGCTCGCGTACATTGGAAAAGCAGTCTCCCGGCCTCTCCTGGAAGGAGACGAGGATCTTGCCCTTGAGGATGAAGCTCACCTGCTCGTACTCGATGGACCCATCCTCGTGCAAGCTGAGCATCTTCGTGATCAGGAAGAGGTAATCGTCGTAGTTCTCCAGCTTGGGCCTGTGCTCGGTGTTGAGGATGTCCTCGACCACCAGGGGATGGATGCCCATGAGGCCGCAGAGCTTTTCCACCGCCCCGCCCGAGAGGCCGTTGATGTTGATCCAGTTGTTGACGTCGGGATCGATGAGGGCGGCGAGTTCGTTGACGTCCTCTGGCACGCGCATGACAGCCGAATCCATGTTGTAGGAATAGATGGAGTAGGTGGCCTGGGTGGGTTCGGTGTCGCCAATGTAGGTGGCGCTTCCCGGGGGCAAGCCGGCCGTCTCTTCGGAAACCCCCGAGAAGGGCAGGTTGGAGACCTTCCGTTTGAAGGAACCGCCCTTTCCGAGCCGAACGGGGATCTTGGTCTTCTTCCGCTTCATGATCCAAGACTAGCCGGATGGGAGCCAGGAAACAAGCATAATGAGCCCAACTGTCTAGGCATGGTTGCATATAGAACAAGGTGGACTCTTGCTCCTCTCATGCTGCGCTCTCGAGTTCCCTCATTTCGGGCTCATTATCCCCCTCACGACTCGAAAACCGAAATCGATCGCATACCTCATGCCCATTTAGCTATTTTTTTACCGATATATTTTGAATTATTATGCAAAAATCTTCACCTTGACCGTTGACAGGAAGCGAGCGCTCTTTTTAAATACCTTTTTATCTATATTTCTGGAGGCTTTATGAACAAGCTGTCGTTCAAGATCCTCGCGGCGCTCGCGATCCTGCTCCTGGCATACGGGTGCACGTCGAGCGCGGCTAAGATCACCGCACCCGTTGATGGAACGTACGAGGGCAGCGCATACGGCATGCAGGGGCAGATCAAGGTCCAGGTAGTCGTTGCCAACGCGAAGATCGCGTCCATAGGGATCCTCTCCTCGAAGGAGACTCCCAACATCGCGAAAGTAGCCTTGGAGCGGATCCCCGCCCGCATCGTCGAAACGCAGAGCCTGAAGATCGACGCCGTAGCCGGCGCCACGATTGCCAGCAATGGCATCAAGAACGCCGTGGCCAATGCCGCCAAGAAGGCCGGTTTCGACGTGGACGCCCTCAGGAAAAAGGAAGTCAAGTCCACGCCCAAGGCGCCCGAGACCTGGAATACCGACGTCCTGGTGATCGGAGCCGGCGGGGCGGGCCTGAGCGCCGCCATAAGCGCCGCCCAGACCGGGGCCAAGGTCATCCTCATTGAGAAGAGCTCCTTCATCGGAGGGAACTCGATGGTGGCTGGCGCGGCCTACAACGCGGTCGATCCCGAAGCCCAGGCTACCATGAAGCTCACAAAGGCGCAGAAAGCCTCGATGGACGCCTATCTCGCCCTCGACCCGGCCGATCCCAGCCTGAAGTTCGATACCTACCCCGAGTGGAAGCCCGTTCTGGCCAAGCTCAAGTCCGACATCTCGGCCTTCTATGCGGCCAACAAGGACAAGACTGTCGGCGTGGACATGCCCGGCTTCGACGCTATATCCCTCCACATGTGGCACATCTACACCGGAGGCCTCAGGCAACTCAGCGACGGCAGCTGGATAGCGCCGAGGATCGATCTCGCCAGGAAACTGGCCGAAAGCGCCCTCGACAGCCTGAAATGGATGGACAGCCTCGGCCTCAAGGCCCAGTACGGCTCGACTTCGAGATACGGCGGCCAGACCGGCCTTTCCACCGTCCTTGGCGCCATGTGGCCCAGAACGCATACCTTCATGTCAGGTGCCGAGCGCATACCCCAGCTGGAGAAGAAGGCTCTCGAATTCGGCGTGAAGATATATACCGAGACCAAGGGCACGGAGCTACTCGTTGGATCGGGCGGCAAGGTTGCGGGGGCCAAGGCCGTTCAGTCGGACGGGACCCAGATCACCATCAACGCGGCCAAGGGCGTGGTGCTCGCCTCCGGCGGCTACTCTGCCAACCCGGCCATGGTCAAGAAGTATGACAAGTACTGGGGCAAGGACCTCTCCGACAGGACCCTGTCCACCAACGTGGGCACCAATACTGGCGACGGCATAGTGATGGCAGAAAAGCTTGGCGCTTCCCTCTTCGGAATGGAAGTGTCGCAGATGATGCCCTCGTCGTCTCCCACGAAGGGAACGATGACAGACGGAATCTGGGGCGATGCCGCCGAGCAGATATGGATAGACGGCAAGGGCAACCGCTTCGTGGACGAATACGCCGAGCGCGACGTCCTCGCCAAAGCCTCCCTCAAGCTGGACGGCGGGGTGTTCTACATCATCTACGCCGGTCGGGGCGCCGTGAACAAGCCCGAGGTCATGCTCAAGGGCGTGCCGTACAAGAGCGTCCAGACCATGGTTGAAGACGGGCACATCTGGTGGGGCAACACCCTCGCCGAGCTCGCCGCCGCAACGGCCAAGCCCGCTGCCGGTAGCGCCCCCGCCTTTACCGAAGCAGCCCTGCGGGCGACGATCGAGAAATACAATAAGTTCGTGGCCGACCAGAAGGACACGGAATTCGGCAAGGGCGTCATAGCCGGAGCCATCGATCTCGCAGCCGTGGACGCAGATCCCGAGCTCGGCCTGGCCATCAGCCCGAGAAAGGCTTCCCTCCACCACACGATGGGCGGAGTGCTCATCGACACGGAAGCTAGGGTGCTGGACGCCAAGGGCAATCCCATCCCCGGCCTCTGGGCCGCGGGCGAGGTCACCGGCGGTATCCATGCGGGCAACCGCCTGGGCGGCAACGCCATCGCCGATATCTTCACCTTCGGAAGGATAGCCGGCCTGAACGCGGCCAAGTAACGGCGCGCGCACAATGATAAAGCCCCGCCCTCGGACTTCCGAGGGCGGGGCTTTTTCTATGCG
>DATCUA010000046.1:0-9870 GCA_036567645.1 Rectinemataceae bacterium
TTCGGTGTAGGCGAGGGAATGATAGACTCCTGCGGCTACGAGGCTCACGGGAATTCCCGGAAGCGGTTTGCCTGGAGTCCAGACTATATGCTGATCGGTGTCATGTCCGCATTGGTAACTGGAATTCTCTCCCCAGGTCCAAAGCTCTCCGTCCGCCGTCACGGCCATCGCGTGATAAGCCCCCGCCTCGACGAGCTTCGGGATGCCCTGAGGCAATCCGCTGATTTGCACGGGAACTGGAGAATCCGGGCCTTGGAACCGGGTCAGGTAGTACGAGTAGCCCCAGGCGAGAGCAGTGCCCTTTTGGATGCCTTCGGCCATCTGCGTGATCTTGAGAGTGGCAGAGCCGTAATTTTGACCCTCGCGGCAGACCAATGTGAGGAAGTGAGGCCCTGCCGATAGTCCGGGACCGATTTTCCAATCCGCAGGGAGAGAATATCCATACATGTAGAACTGGCTGTCCACATAGAGTGTGTATTCACTAATTCCGGGCGTCGCCGTTCCAGCCACGGTGAATATGCTTCCCGCATCGGAACTCGCCGTGCTTTTGAGGGTGAGCTGCACATCCACCGGCTGGGGAATGTTCGCCACGACGTTGATATCCACATCTCCCTGGCCGATCGAGTCGATATCGTTGGCTACGAGAGTCCAGGTTCCTTCTATCGTCTCCCCCGCGACGATGTGAACTACTTCCATGCTTGTCCACACGATCTTTCCCTCGCCGAATTCGTCTCCGATGAATAGCTCGAGCATGATCGGGCCGCTCGGGATTCCCGTAAGAGTGCCGGCCGCGCTCGTGCCGGTGATTGCGATGGGGAAATCGAGATCGCGGGAAGGGCGGACGATATCATTGAAGCTGACATAAGCTTTGATTTCCGGCTGCTTGATGGAAGACAGCGGCCAGGTTATCCGCACCGACAAAGAACCCGTGCCCTGGACGCCCGCGCAGGATATGCCCGCGTACGTTATCGACCCTTTTTCAACAACGATGGTGTCGCTTCCTGTCACGATTGCGGCGCCTTCGGAGTTCTTGCCCGTGGCCGTGATCGTCCAGGTGCCGGCTACGAGCCCGTCTTTCCGCAGTGTGGCCGTCCCGTCGTCGGAAAGCGTTTCGGAAAAGGACTCCTCCTCCGGCCCGTCCCCTTCGATGAGCCAAGATACTATCTTGAGGGGAATGCCGACTATGCCCTTGCCCTGGGTGTCCTGCGAGGTCTGCGCGTTCTCATCCAATGTGGATTCGATATTCAGGATGATGGAACCGGTGTTCCCGAATCCCCCGAGAGGGCAGGAATACAGGCTGAGGATGAGCGCGGACGCGAGTCCGATGAGAGCGGCCGATTGCGCGCGGAGAGAGATTCCTTTCATATCGTTTCCTCCGAACTGAGCGCCAGATTATGGTCGTATCCCGCCGAAAAACCCACGACGGGGGCTCCGCTTAAGCCCTGAACCATCACGGGAATGCTCGAGTTGGAACTGCCGCCAGTGCCGAGCTGGCCCGCTCCACCCTCGCCCCAGGCCCAGAGCGAACCGTCCGCGGCGAGAGCTAGGTTGTGGGCTCCCTTGGAGTCTATAGCTACAAATCCTCTCCCCGCCGGAACGGCCACGAGGACAGGAGAGGCTGACTGGGCGGTTCCGCCATTGCCGAGCTGACCGAAAGCGTTGCCGCCCCACGCCCGGAGTTCGCCATCCATGGAAAGGGCCAATGAATGGAATTCGCCAGCAGCTATGGCGATGAGCGCCTCGTTTCGCACGGCGCCGACGTTCACGGGCGTTTTTCGGGCTGTCGTCGTTCCGTCGCCAAGCTGGCCTGAGGCATTGGCGCCCCATGCCAGAAGACTACCGTCCGAGAGGAGGGCGAGCGAATGGGCGTGGCCAGCGGCGATCGCCGCGGCAGTTCTCCCCTGGAGTCCGGCAACCCGAACCGGGGTGTACTTGTCCACGGTGGTGCCATCGCCGAGCTGGCCGGAGGAGTTTGCGCCCCAGGCCCAGAGGCTCCCGTCCGAGGCGATGGCCAGATTATGGTCGGCGCCCGCGGCGATCGCCGCCACCCCAAGGCCTCCGAAGCCCAGCACCTTCATGGGATACGGCTGGTCCGAATACTGGGTTCCTATGCCGAGCTGGCCGGAGCCGTTGGCGCCCCAGGCCCAGAGGCTGCCGTCGTCCATCAGCGCGAGGGAATGGAAGTTGCCCGCGGCTATCGAAACGATTGTGGAGGCGGGGAGGTTTTCGACCAGGATGGGGGTATGCCGTTCGTCCACGGTGCCGTCGCCCAGCTGGCCGCAGAAGTTGTCTCCCCAGGCGAGAAGGGTGCCGGTGGCAGTGAGCATCATGCTGTGCCCATAGCCTGACGCCACGGCGGCTATGGATTTTCCGGCTGTGCCCACGACATCGACCGGAAGGTACTTCGTCACCCGAGCCGTTCCGTCGCCTATCTGGCCGTAACCGTTCCACCCCCAGGCCTTCGGGAGGTTCTTCAAGGCCGGCGCGTTCGTGACCTCGAAGCGGCAGGTACGGCTTCCTTTCCCTTCGGGGCCGGCGGCGTCCAGGGAGAGCCAATGCCAGCCCTCGGATAATCCGGTTCCGAGGGTCAGGCTCTCCTGCGTTCCCGCAGGATTTGGCAAGCCGTCCAGGTACCATGCCCAGGAATCGGCTCCCGGATAGGCTTTGCCCCGGACTGTCATCGTCTGGCCGATGGCGAGTCGCGGAACGAAGCCCCGGATATCTACTGCCAGGGGAGAGGCCGGGCGGCCGAGGACGAAAAGATCGAGGCTTCCGGTTCCGAGGGCGTTCAGCTCGGAATCCACCAGATTCCATGTGCCATTCGTCGTCCTCTGGGCGAGTACGAGGACGCTCTGTACCGTGGACCACACGAGCTTGCCCGCTCCGGCGCGCTCCCAAAGCTGGATGCCGAGGGTGTAGTATCCCGAGGGTAGCGCGCTGTCCGCCCAAGAAGCCGTGCCCGAGCCTTCTGTTGGCGCGTAATCCCTCGAAAAGCCGCCATCGTTCTTGATCCAGGCGATAATCTCCGGCGCGTCGATGGAGGCAGCCGGCCAGGTGAGGGAGATGGAGAGCCTCCCGTTGCCCGAAATGAGGCCGCATACGAGGGCGAGATAGGCTACGTCGTTCTCGGGAACCATGATGGTTTCCGCGGCCCCCACCACGGCTATTCCGTCCGCGTTTCGACCCGTGGCGCTGACCGTCCACTCGCCAGCGATGAGTCCGGCGAACGCCTGGGTGTCGGTTTTTACCCCGAGAGCCTGTATTCCTGCGCCTCCGGGGCCGGTTCCTTCGATATCCCAGCTCGACACGGCGAGCTCCACGCCCGGTCCGAGGTTTTTCCCTTGGGTCGATTCTTCCATGCGGACGACGAGGGTTCCTGTTCTACTGAGACTGAGCTGGCATGAAACCAAATCGAGCAAGACTAGTAGGATCGAGACAATGAGAGCCAAAAGCCGTGCTGGTTTGGTGCCCACGGAATCTCCCCAAGCACACGAGGGTGCCTGCTTAGGCAAGTATCGATCATCTGGAAGAAAAACGCAAAACGTTGCATGGGGGATCGTATGGTAGCGAAAATGGAACAGCCGGAAGTCCTCCGATTCATCGCGCCAGACTGATCCGACAGGCTCCGACATAGGGTTTGCCGCGCTATGTCCGCCCGCTGTTGACCTGCCGCTTTCGGTGTTGTATAAAAATTTAAACGAATGAATTCCAGGCACCCGCGCACAGGAAGATGGCGGAGGTCTACGAGGAGAGATTCAATGGAAAAAGCGGCGCTCGACTGGGGAAAGCTGTCCTTTTCGTATATGAATACCGACTTCCGCTATATTTCGCACTGGAAGAACGGAGCCTGGGACTCGGGCAAGCTCATCAAAGGGAACAAGCTCAGAATCTCCGAGGGCTCCGCCGCCCTCCATTACGGCCAGCAGGCCTTCGAGGGCCTGAAGGCCTACACTCGCAAGGACGGCCATATCCAGCTCTTCAGGCCCGACCGCAACGCCGCGCGCATGCAGGCCACCGCAGACCGCCTCCTCATGCCGCGGGTTCCCACGGAAAAGTTCGTGGACGCTTGCGACCAGGTGGTGAAGGCCAACTGGAAGTGGGTGCCTCCCTACGGCACAGGAGCCACCCTCTACTTGCGCCCCTTCCTCATCGGTGTAGGCGACAACATCGGGGTGCGCCCGGCGCCCGAATACATCTTCAGCGTTTTCTGTATGCCCGTGGGCCCCTATTTCAAGGGCGGGATGACCCCGGTGAACTTCATGGTCTCCACCTATGACCGAGCGGCGCCCCGGGGTACAGGAGCCGCCAAGGTGGGCGGAAACTACGCCGGCAGCCTTCTTCCTCACGAGGAAGCCGTCCACCAGGGATTCGCGGACTGCATCTACCTCGACCCTGCCACCCACACCAAGATAGAGGAAGTGGGAGCCGCCAACTTCTTCGGCATAACAAAGGCGGGCGCCTTCGTCACGCCCATCTCCCCCTCGATACTGCCTTCCATCACCAAGTATTCCCTTCTCCACGTGGCGGAAAAGTACTTCGGGATGAAGACCGAGGAACGCGACTGCTATATCGACAAAATAGACGAATTCGCCGAGGCGGGGGCCTGCGGCACTGCCGCCGTCATCACGCCCATCGGCGGCATCTACCACAACGGCAAGCTGCATGTATTCCATTCGGAAAAGGAAGTGGGACCGGTCACCAAGAAGCTCTACGACTGCCTCGTCGGGATCCAGTACGGCGACATCGAGGGGCCGGAGGGTTGGATACATCTAGTCGATTGATACGCTTTGCGCGTCGATTCGATCGTTGATAGGAGGAAAACATGAAAAAGGCACTTGTCACGATTCTTGCGGCGGCGATCCTCGTCTCCGCAGCCTGGGGAGCCTCCGGCTACAAAGCCGAGCTCAAGCTCGCCAGCGCAACGTCCATGACCCACACCTACAACGTGGGAGCCCAGTACTTCGCCAAGCTCGTGGAAGAGCGCACGGACGGGAGGATAAAGTTCAAGTTCTATCCCGACGGCCAGCTGGGCAAGGGCGAGCGCGAGCTCCTCGAGGCTCTCCAGCAGGGAACCATAGACCTCTACGTCGGCTCCACCGGCCCCTTGGGCGGCTTCTCTCCCTCGATGCAGATACTGGACATCCCCTTCCTGTTCAGGGACTACGCCCATGTGGACTCGGTACTGGACGGCCCGATAGGAGCCGCCCTCATTGCCGACCTCGAGAAAGTGCAGATGAAGGGTCTGGCATTCTGGGAGAACGGCTTCCGCAACCTGACCAACAGCAAGAAGGTAGTGAAGACTCCGGCCGACGCCAAGGGCATGAAGATACGTACCATGGAGAACCCCGTCCACATCCAGGCCTGGAAGGCGGCGAACGTCAATCCTACGCCGATGGCCTGGGGAGAGGTGTTCGGCGCCCTCCAGCAAGGCGTGATAGACGGCCAGGAGAACCCCGTAGCCGTCATCCTCCAGCAGAAGGTGTACGAAGTCCAGAAATACCTCTCCCTCACCCAGCATGTCTATTCTCCCGCCATGCTGATAATGAGCGCCAAGCGCTGGGCCCAGATACCCAAGGAGGATCAGGAGATCATCCTCAAAGCGGCCAAGGAAGGCGCCGTGTACCAGCGCAACCTCGGGCGGCAGAACGAGGAGCAGATGCTCGCCGATCTGGCGAAGAACGGCATGAACATCACCAAGGACGTGGACAAGGCCGCCTGGCAGGCTGCCATGAAGCCCGCTTTCGACGCCTTTTCCGCCCAGTTCGGGAAAGAGAGGATTGACGCCATCCTGAACACGAAGTAGGCGCCGCGGATCCATCGCAGGGCCTCCCCTCACGGGAGGCCCTTTTCAGGCGCGCAGGATTGGGAACGCGCCATGGCGCGCCCTGCCGAGGGCGGCCGCTCCGGGATGCCGGTAGCCGCGAGGAGGATATTCTGTCCCGTTTCAAGAAAATCAACGATGCCGTGGAAAAGCTGGCCGGCTACGCCCTCGTTTTCTTTATGGCGGTGATGGCTGTCACCATCCCCATAACCGTGTTCTCGCGCTACGTGCTCAAGAACACCCCGATCTGGACCGACGAGACTGCCCTTTTCTCCCTTGTTTGGGCTTCGATGCTCGGCGCGGCCATAGGATTGCGCAAGGGCTATCAGGTAGGAATCCGCAGCCTGGTGGACAAGGCGCCTCCGGCCTTGGGCAAGGCTATGCAGATAGTCGGATACCTCTTCACCTTCGTTCTCCTCTCCGTGCTTGTGGTATTCGGTGCCAAGCAGACGGCGATCAACGCCAAGCAGCTCTCGGCCGCCATGCGTCTGCCTATGGCCATTCCCTACGCGGCCATTCCCGTTGGCTTCTTCGTCATGTGGCTCTTCACCGCCGAGGAAGCGATCCTGTTCATCAGAAAGCTCGGCAGGAAGGAGGCCTAGAGATGTTCCTCATATTCTTGGCTTCTTTTGTAGCACTTCTCTGCCTCGGCCTGCCCGTGGCCTTCGGATTGGGCGGGGCGGCCCTCGTGTATTTCATCCCGGACGGCTTTTTCACCCAGATGGTGCAGACTACATTCGCCGGCATGGCGTCTTTCACCCTCCTGGCCGTCCCCCTCTTCATGCTCGCCGGCAATTTGATGAACGAGTCGGGCATAACCGAGGAGCTGGCCAACTTCGCCCGCCTCCTTTTGGGCCATATCCGCGGCGGCCTGGGGCTGGCCACCATCCTCGCCTGCGCCATCTTCGCCGCCATCTCCGGCTCGGCTGTGGCTACGGCCGTCGCCATAGGCGGGGTTCTCATCCCCACCATGCACAAGGCCGGCTACGAGGACGATGTCTCTGCAGCCGTTACCGCCACGGCATCATGCCTGGGGCCGATAATCCCTCCGAGCATCCCCTTCATCATCTACGGGGTAATAGCCAATGTCTCGATCTCGGCCCTCTTCCTCGCGGGTATCCTGCCGGGCTTGGTTCTCGCCCTTTCCCTCATGTTCTACATGTATCTCGTGGCCAAACGCAGGAATTATCCCATCCAGCCGCGGGCTAGCCTGAAAGAAGTGGCCGTGGGAACCTGGAAGGCCCTGCCCGCCATCTTCATGCCCGTTATCATCCTGGGCGGCATCCTGGGGGGTGTTTTCACTCCTACCGAAGCGGCCGGGGTAGCCGTGGTCTATGCCTTCGTCATAGACAAGATCCTCTATCGCAAGATCACGCTGAAGAAGCTCTACAAGGTTCTCCTGAGCTCGGGACTCGAGACGGGGATGATCATGCTCCTTCTCGGCCTTTCCGAGCCGTTTTCCTGGGTTGTCGCGGTCGAGCAGATTCCCCAGCAGATGGTGGGCTTCTTAAACCAGGCCCACGTAACCC
Organism: Rectinemataceae bacterium; assembly: GCA_036567645.1. Classification (GTDB taxonomy): domain Bacteria; phylum Spirochaetota; class Spirochaetia; order Treponematales; family Rectinemataceae; genus JAPLSO01. The sequence continues at coordinate 7,351 of DATCUA010000046.1, forward strand.
CCCTGGTCGCCCTCCTCTTGATGAACATAGGCCTTCTCCTGATCGGGATCCCCCTCGAGACGGCCCCGGCTCTCACCATCGTAGTCCCTGTCCTGGCGCCCATGGCGGCCCAGCTCGGCATAAATCCCATCCACCTGGGCATCGTGGTCTGCTTCAACCTCGTGCTCGGCCTCATCACGCCGCCTGTCGGGGGAGTGCTCTTCTCCGTGTGTGGAATCTCGGGCATGCCCCTGGAAAAGCTGAGCAAGGCCATCTGGCCGCCCTTCCTGATTTCGGTGGCGGTGCTATTGCTCATCACCTATGTGCCGGCCCTGTCCACCTTCCTGCCTTCTGTGATACTGCGCTAAAGGCGACGTGGATCGGCGAGCTTGGAACTGACATCTCGTTCATTGACAAAGGAGAGGAAAGAGATAAAAATTTATTCAAAATAGCCCAAGTATAAAAGAGGGTTGTACATGAAAAGAATCGGCTTTCTCTGCGCACTGGTTTCCGTCCTCCTCATGGCGGGATGCGAAGGTCTGCTCGGCCCGGGCACGACAAACACCTCTACCACGAGCACAACGACTTCAACGACTTCGACTACTACCACTTCGACGACGAGCACGACGACAACCAGCACGACGACAACCAGCACGACGACGACCACAACTGTGCCGCCAGCCCAAAATATCGTGATGATAGCCGCGGGCGATGACCACGCGTTTTTCCTCGGTGATGACGGACGCCTCTGGGGCACGGGAAGGAACAACGAGGGAGAGCTCGGCGTAGGCACGGAGCAGGAAATCCGGACGCCGGTCGTCGTTGCGGAGAATGTAGCAAACGTGTGGGCGGGCCACGGCCAGAGTTTCATCAAGAAAACCGATGGTAGCCTGTGGGCTACGGGTAGGAACGGGCATGGCCAGCTCGGGGTAGGGGATAGTACCAATAGGAAGGCCTGGACCCAAGTCCAGGGCTATCCCGCGGCTGTAAAGGAGGTTGCTTGCGGAGACGCCCATACGCTTTTCCTCACTGGAGGCGGCTCCCTCTACGCGAGCGGCACCAACCTGTACGGAAGGCTTTTCGATCCCTCAATGGCAGACCAGATGGCCCCTGCGTATATACGGGAAGGGGTTGCGGCCATAGCGGCTGGCGCCGGCCACAGCGTTCTTGTGCTCGCAGGCACCGGGGAGGTGCAGACCGTGGGATTGAACAATTATGGCCAGCTTGGCGACGGAACGCTTTCGAACAACAATGTTCCGGGTACTACCATGGACGGCGTGTCCCAGCCGGCGGCGGGGTACTACCATACTGTGGCGCTCAAATCCGACGGTTCGCTCTGGGGCTGGGGCTATGCCCACCATGGGCAACTGGGTTTAGGCGGTGACTACGTGAATGCTCAGCTCCTTCCCGCCCAGGCGGTTTCCGTGGGCATGAATGCGGCGTATGTGGCCTCCGGATCGTATCACACCATGATCGTCTACAAGGACGGCAGTCTCTGGGGCACGGGAAGCAACACCGACAGCCGACTGGGCGATGGCACCGAGAACCAAAGAAACGAGCCTGTGCGCGTTCTTGAAAGCGGCGTTTCCAGGGTTGCCTGCGGGGACAATTTTTCCATCATTCTCACAACCGATAAGCGCGTTATGGTTTGCGGTTCCAACTATTATGGCCAGATAGGGCTGGGCGACACGGGCTGGCAGACTGTGCCCAGATACCTGGATCTTTGACCCTGGGGGCGATCCGTCGAGCCAAGGCGCCTTGCCGCCCCTGCCCACGGCCTTGTCTCTCATACCGGGAGCGGATAGGGTTGGCCCATGCCTTCGTATAGGCTTATCTGTCCGCGCTGCCGCCGCCCCGAGGGCGTCTGCCTCTGCCCCTCCGAGCCTCCGATGCACACGCGGACGAAGATCGTCCTCCTCACCCACCCCAAGGAATGGAAGCGGCAGAACTGCGGCACGGGGCGGCTCCTGAGGCTCAATATCGAAGATGTCGAGATCCTGCCCGGGCTCGCTTTCGATTCCCATCCTCGAGTCACGAAGATTGTTAACGATCCCGAGATCTTTCCGGTTCTTGTCTACCCCGGCGAGGGAGCTGCCGATATCTCGTCCCTCGGCGCCGCAGAGGAACTCGCTCGGGCGGCCGACGGCCGGCGGATAGCCGCCTTTCTGATCGATGCCACCTGGTCCTGCTCCAAAGCCGTGCTCAGGGCGAGCCCGGGGCTCCTCTCCCTTCCGAGGATCATGTTCACGCCAGCCCAGGCGAGCCGTTGGGTCATCAAGCGCCAGCCCGGGCCGATGTGCTTGTCGACTCTCGAGACTGTCCACGAGCTTCTTGCTGCCTTGGACGCGGCTGGCCTGGATTCGTACCCGGACAGGACGCGGCTTATCGATGCCTTCGTTGCCATGCAAGCCGTGCAGGTGGAAAAGGCAAGGGCGCGCTATGTCAGGTACAAGGAACCGGGCTAGGACGAAAACACGCTGGCTTCAAACCTTGGTCGCCGTCTTCCCCAGCATCTTGCCCAGACACTCTACCAGGAGCCTG
>DATCUA010000047.1:0-3844 GCA_036567645.1 Rectinemataceae bacterium
GAGCCCGCGCCGAATCCGGCTCGACGCCCCGGGCCGCAGAATCCCCGCCGCATGGCCAGCCCGTCCTCCAAGCCCGCGGCCTGCAAGCGGGATATCCAGGCATGGGGAAGGTGTTCTCTAGCCTCGACCTCGACCTTGTCCGGGGAGAGGTCCTGGCTGTCATCGGCCCCAATGGCTCGGGCAAGACCACCCTCTTCCGAGTCCTCTCGGGCGAGCTTGCGCCCCTCGCGGGCGAGGTGCTGGTCGAGGGAAGGGGCTCGCGCGGTAGCGCCGGAGGCCGAGCCTGGTCTTCCGTGGCGAGGTTGAGGCCGAGGGAGAGGGCGCGCCTCGTGGCTCGGGTCCTGCAGAGCGAACAACCGGCCTGGGCAGTGCCCGTGGCCGACTACGTGGAAGCCGGGCTCTTCGCCTCCGAGGGATGGTTTTCCCACGATCCGGCAAGGGCTTCGGCCATGGTCTCCTGGGCCCTCGATTCTGTGGGAATTTCCCAGCTCGCGGCTCGGCCCGTGACCGAGCTCTCCGGGGGAGAGTTCCGCAGGGTGGTCATAGCCCGGGCTCTGGCCCAGGATACCGATGTCCTCCTTCTGGACGAGCCTACCGCTGACCTGGATCTCGCCCACCAGATGGAAACCCTCGAGCTCCTCCACGATCTCGCGAGGGGCGGCAAAGCGGTGGCTTTTTCCGTCCACGACCTCAACCAGGCCGCCATGGCGGCCGACAGGGTGCTCCTCCTCGCCCAGGGAGGAGCAGCCGCCTTCGGAACCCCCTCCCAGGTGCTCACGCCCGGGAGAATCGAGGAGGCCTACGGGGCGGCCGTGGTTTCGGCGAAACATCCGAGGCTCGATCTTCCCCTCATCGTACCCGATCCTTACTGGAAGTAGCGCGCCGGATCGCGCGGATGGCAGAGCGCCCTCACTTTTCTGCGCGCTCGTGTTGACATGGGTGTTTTCTGCATATATATTTCAGGAACTTAAGCCTAGCTTAAGCCGATGCGCGAGACGGCCCGAGCCAGCGCGCACCGGCCCGAGCCAGCGCTGACTGGCTCGATGGGCGTGCTAATTCGGCCACCCCGACCGGGATCCGGAGGAAGAGTGAAGTACCGCTTCGGTGACAAGATCCGCGCCGTGCGCGAGCGCCGGTCCGCCACGCTCAAGGAAGTAGCCGAAAAGGCCGGCGTGAGCGAGAGTCTCGTATCCCAGATAGAGCGGAACCGGGTTTCGCCCGCCATAGACACGCTCCTTTCCATCGCCGACGCCCTGGAGATAGACCTCGAGTACCTCTTTTCAGACCTGAGGCGCGAACGGACCGTTCGCATCGTCAGGGCTGGGGAAAGGCAGGCGCTCACCAGACCGGGTGTGGTCTATGAGCGATTCGCCCCCCTGGAGGGCGTGCCTGTGGCTGGCCAGGGCATCGAGGCCTACCAGCTGGAGCTGGAGCCCGGAGCTTCCACCGGCAACGACGAATACGGCCACGAGGGAGCCGAGCTCGGCGTCATCGTGGAGGGCGAGGCCGAGCTTGCCGTTGGTAGCTCTCGATACGTGCTGAAGCCCGGGGATTCGGCGAGCTTCGCCTCCGACTTCCCCCACCGGCTTTTGAATACGGGCACGGGAACGCTGAAGGTGTTCTGGGTGCTCACCCCGCCCAAGCGGCCCCTGTCCGCGAGGAGTTGATATGGGAAAGACCTTGGCCGAGAAGATTTTCGAGTCCCACGTGGTGGACAAGCCTTTCGAGGATACCTGGGTCCTGCGTTTGGACGAGGTGTTCTGCCACGAGATCACCACGCCCATTGCCATTGACGACCTAGCCTCAAAAGGCATGGACAGGGTTTTCGATCCCAGGCGGATCCGCGCCGTCATCGACCACGTGAGTCCGGCCAAGGACGGGAAGACAGCCGAGCAGGGCAGGGCCTTGCGGCTCTGGGCGCGGAGGCAGGGCATAGGGGACTTTTTCGACGTGGGGCGCAACGGCATCTGCCACGCTCTCTTTCCCGAAAAGGGTTTCGTCCGTCCCGGCTACGCTCTCGTCATGGGGGATTCCCACACCTGCACCCACGGAGCCTTTGCGGCATTCGCCGCCGGAGTGGGCACGACCGATCTGGAGATCGCCATCCTCAAGGGCGTCTGCGCTTTTAGAAAACCGAAAACCATCAAGATCGTCTTGGACGGGTTTTTGCCCGAGGGGGTATTCGCCAAGGACGCCATACTGGCCGTGATAGCGAAAATCGGCGCGGCAGGGGCCACGGACGCTGTGATGGAGTACTCGGGCCCGGTAGTCGATGCCCTTTCCATGGAGGGTCGCATGACGCTCTGCAACATGGCCGTGGAGGCCGGGGGCACGAGCGGGGTCTGCATGGCCGACATGAAGACAGTGGACTGGCTCTGGCCCTTCATAGGGCCCGAGGGCGAGAAGATCTTCGCCTCCAAAACGGAGGCGCTGGCCGACTATTCGCGATGGAACTCCGATCCCGACGCCATCTACGATCTCGAGGTCAGCATCGACTGTTCGACTCTCGAGCCGCTTTCCACCTACGGGTTTTCCCCCGACATGGTGAAGCCCGCCCGGGAGCTTTCGGACCAGGCGGTCGACCAGGTATACATAGGCTCGTGTACCAACGGGCGCATCGAGGATTTGCGCGCCGCGGCCGCGGTCCTCATGGGGAGGAAGGTGCATCCTGATGTCAGGGCCATAGTCTCGCCCGCTACGTCGGACGTGTATAAGCGCGCTTTGGCTGAGGGGCTGGTCGACATCTTCATGGAAGCGGGCTTCTGCGTCACCAACCCGACCTGCGGAGCCTGCTTGGGCATGTCGAACGGAGTCCTCGCCTCGGGCGAGGTCTGCGCCTCAACGACCAACCGCAATTTCCGCGGAAGGATGGGCAAGGGCGGGATGGTGCATCTGATGAGCCCTGCCACGGCGGCGGCCACGGCCGTGGCCGGACACATAGCTACTGCCGCGAACCTGGGCGCAGCGCATGGAGGCACAGCGCATGGCGGCTCGGCGCATGGCGGCACGGCGGCGGGGAGGAAGCAATGAAAACCCTTGGCGGAAAGATTCTCTTTTTAAACCGCGACGATATCAATACCGACGAAATAATCCCGGCGCGCTACCTGAACGAGTCGACCAAGGCGGCCCTTGCTCCCTTCTGCTTGGAAGATCTCGACCTCCCGGGCTTTTCCAGGGCGAGGGACTTGCCTGGGAAGGGCGCCATCGTCTCCCGGGCGAACTTCGGCTGCGGCTCTTCGCGCGAGCACGCCCCCTGGGCCTTGGAAGCCAATGGCATAAACGTGGTGCTGGCTTCCAGCTTCGCCCGAATTTTCAGGCGCAATATGTACAACTGCGGCATGGCGGCCATCGAGTTGGCCACGGCCGATTTGGACGAGGTTTTCAAGCGCTTTTCGGGCTCTCAGGCCGAGCTCGAAGTGGATCTCGGGAAGAAAATGCTCTCCTTCTCCTCGAAGGAAGGCGGAGTCCTCCTCCTCCCCCTTAGCCTGGGCGAGTTCGAACTCGCCATGCTCGAGTCTGGCGGCTGGGTGGAGTTCGCGGCGGGACGATACTGATCCCGAGCGCGAGATAGCGAAGGGCTTGTATCGGAAAAGCTCGCGGCACAAAAAGCTCATATCTGACAGGAGAACTATATGGCCCGCAGGATACGCATATTCGACACGACCTTGAGGGACGGGGAGCAGGCTCCCCGCTGCAGCATGAACCTGGGCGAAAAGCTCGAGGTGGCGCGCCAGCTGGAGAGGCTGGGCGTGGACGTGATGGAGGCGGGTTTTCCAGCCGCCAGTCCGGGGGACCTGGCCGCAGTCCGCGCCGTGGCCGAGGCAGTCAAGGGCTGCACGGTGGC
>DATCUA010000048.1:0-2368 GCA_036567645.1 Rectinemataceae bacterium
GGGGCTACCCCGTCGATAGGGATCAGCGCTGCGTGGAGATGGCGGCCATATCGCTGGCCCTCATCCTCGCGCCCGGATTCTTCTGGAAGCCGCTAGCTGGCCGAGCCAAGGAAAACCTGTCTGCCTGGCTCTTTTCAATCAACCGGGTGGAGCTTCCGCCTACGAACTGGGAGTTCTTCAGGATCTTCGCCAACCTCGCGCTGAAAAAAGTGGGCATGCCCTACGATGCGGGCAGGCTCCAGAAGGGGTTCCAGGCCGTGGAAGCCCTCTACCGGAGCGATGGCTGGTACCAGGACGAAACCAACTACGACCTCTACAATCCCTTCGCTTTCCATTTTTACGGCCTTGTCTACGCCGCTATCTTCGGCGGGGAAAACCCTGAGCGCGCCGAGGCCTACAGGTCCAGGGCTCGGCTCTTCGCCGCCCAGTACCTCCCATGGTTCGGCTCGGACGGCTCGGCTGTGCCCTTCGGTCGATCGCTCACCTATCGCTTCGCCGCCACGGCCTTCTTCTCCGCCCTCGCCTTCGCCGGGGAAGAGGCCCTGCCCTGGGGCGTCATCAAGGGCGTGGTGCTGAGGAACCTGCGATGGTGGTTTTCCAAGCCCATCCTCGACAATGCGGGCTTCCTCACCGTGGGTTACGCCTATCCCAACCTGATAGCCGCCGAGCAGTACAACTCGCCGGGATCCCCCTACTGGGCCCTGAAAACCTATCTCGTGCTCGCCCTCGGCGAGGAGCATCCATTCTGGAAGGCTCCCGAAGAGGAATTGCCGGAACTTCCCCCCCTGACGGCGAACGCCTCTCCGAAACTCCTCATAGCCCGCGCTGGATCGCCCCAACATGATCATGTGTATATGCTCAACGCCGGTCAGTATCCCTGCTGGGAATCCGTGGGCTCGGCGGCCAAGTACGCCAAGTTCGCCTATTCCAGCTGCTTCGGGTTTTGCGTCTCGCACGGATCCTACGACCTCGGCAAGACAGGCTGCGACTCGAGCCTCGTCTTCTCAGAGGGGGACGGCTACTGGAGGGAGCGCAGGGCCAGCTTCCAGCGCGAGATGGGGGAATCCTGGGTCTCTTCCATCTGGGCGCCCTGGCCCGACGTGATCGTCCGCAGCTGGCTCTTTCCCTGGGGCGACTGGCACCTGAGGCTCCACGAGATACGCTCCGCGAGGGAGCTCGAGTGCGCCGAGGGCGGATTCTCCCTCCCCGATCCCGGAAGGAGGGAGGATATCGGATTCCCCCTCGTTCTGGCATCCGCGGCTTCGGAGGCCGAGGGGAAGGATGGGCGGCTCTGCGCCCTGGCTCGAGGCTCGGCATCGGGGATAGTCGAGCTTTCGGCATCGGCCCCGGGCTTTCCCGCGCGGCAGGCTGAGCTCCACAAGCCCGAACCCAACCTCAACGTCCTCCATCCGCGGGTGAGGATTCCCCTCCTGCGCGGCAAGATACCGAAGGGATCGAGCATCCTTGCCTGCGCGGTGTTCGCCACCGTTTTCGGCGAGGATCGGGCGGATTCGGCTATAGCGGCTTGGAACGATCCCCCGCGCCTCGATTTCGATCCCGAGGAAAGGCGCGCGCGCATCCGGGGGGCGGGCAGAAAAGAGCTCAGCCTGGAACTGCCGAGTCGCCCTATTCCTCCCGAGCTGGAACCCAGCCTGACGAAAGCTAGAGCCTGAAGGAGACTTCGGCGCGCAGGATCTTGCCGATTCCGGTATAGCGGAAATCCAGGCTCGTCACCAGTCTCGTCGAGCCGTCGTGTTCCCTGTGCTCGTGCGCGGCAAGCTCGATCGAGGGCTGGACGGCTTCTGGTCCTGCCGCGGTTTGCCCGGACGCGGCACAGCCGGCATTCGTCGAACCGCTCGCCTCCACTCGCAGCATCCCTGAGTCCTGCCCCGTGCCTGGACTGCGGGCTCGTTCCAAGGAAAGCGCTTCGGGATTTCTTGTGATAAAGCGCTCCACCACCGAATGCCCGGTCTCCGAAAAGAGGAATTCGTCCACAATGCTCAAGCCCAGGGTCGGGTCGAAACTTAACTCCCTCCTGAATCCGAGGAGGCCGGGACACCGATAGGCCGAGGATAGCTCTAGGCTGAAGACGGCCGAGCCTCCCTCGATGGCGCAGCGCGCGTTTTCCGCCCTGCTCTCGCATCCGGCCGACTGCCCGCGTCCGTCTATGATGGGCAGGCTGTGGCCAAAGGACGATACGCAGAATACGTCCCAGCGCTTTTCGCCGAAGTAGTCCCTCGTGTACTCGCCTGCTCCCAGGTCGCAGAGTACCTCGATTCCGTCCAAAACGAGGACGAAGGAACCCAGGTCGTTGTGGTTATGAGGTTCGTCGTTCGAGCCGCCCTTGGCTGCGAAACCGAGCCGTCGA
>DATCUA010000049.1:0-7513 GCA_036567645.1 Rectinemataceae bacterium
GGCTGCCGCAAGGCTCGAGCCTTGCGTTCTTCCGAGGGCGAGATTCTCGATTTCTGCTATGTACTTCGTCCATCCCTTCTCTGCCAAGGATCCTAAGACGCCCTCATTGTCTGATGCATTTCCGTCCCCTGCCTGACGTGCACCTCTTTTGATGGACGCCGCAAGCCAAGCTAGGAATGATTCTCTTCTGTCCGCTTCCCTTTCCCTCTCTTCTTCTTTTTTTTCAGCGCTCCTCTTCTCTTCGGCCGTCAGCGGTTCAGGCAAGCCTTTCTCGATCCTGAAGTATGCGCCGGATGCGGCAGCGAGGGCGCACGCTGCAAGGGATTCCGCCGAGGCATCCCCGTAGACGAGTTCGGCGAAATCCTTCCACCCCAGATTCCCTCTCTCCTGTCCCATGGACTCGAGCATGGACCAGGCGGTCTGGAAATCACCGTTCTCGAGTGGGCGGGGGATTGTTGCGAGCCTGTCTGCAGGAAGGACCAGGACATCTTTTTCCCTGAGCCGGAGGTTTTCGCCGTCGGCACATGATACGAGGATTTTTCCTTCACGGTCGGGCGAGGCGAGGCCGAGTCGGTTCTTGTGCAGTACGAGGGTGCCGGGTTTGATCATGGCTAGGTTATACTCGCCTCGAGCCCGGCGAGCAACACGTGTGCCAGGATGTCTCGGCGGCGTCTTCCGAGGACCTTCGAGCTTGCTGCAGAACCTCTGACAAGGCATGTTATTGCGGTACTGATGCCATTTTGCTATACTCATTGCCGGAGCCTGGCTCCAGCGTTTTTCGTGCTTCAAGGAGTTAACCATGGTAGCGCTTGGTGTTGGAGTGGTACTCGTCATTCTCGCCGTCCTGGCCTGCATACCCGGCATCCTCGGCTGGTGGTCTGATGTGCTCGCCTTCCTGCGTGGCATGCTTCCTGTCCTTGCCGTCCTTATTGGGGCCGTAGCCATACTCATAGGCGTTGCAGACATCAAAGACAAGCGAGAAGCGGAAAAAGAAGAAAAGGAAGAAGAGGAAAAGGAAAAATCCTCAGAGGCCAAGGAATCCGGATCCGAGGGCAAGTGAGCCGGAACGGGGCGATGGGCTGGTCGGTGCCCGATCGCTCCACCCATGCAAAGAAATCCTCCTCAACGGGGCTAGTGCGAGCGCTTGACACATTTTTCCTTATGTGGGAATATGCCTGGCGCATTTTGTGAAATCCACAGGAATAAGGTTAGGGTATAGACCGATGAAGACCGTATTCGTTACTTCCGCCACGGCCGAGCGCGCGTGGTATCTGATCGACGCTGAGGGCAAGCCCCTCGGGCGCGTAGCGGCCAAGGTGGCATCCATCCTCCGTGGCAAGAACAAGCCCACCTACACTCCCAGCCAGGAGACGGGCGACTACGTCATAATCATCAATGCCGAAAAGGCCGAGATAAGCGGTCGCAAGCGCCAGGAGAAGATGTACTACCGGCACACCGGCTATCCCGGCGGACTCAAGGACTTCACCTACCAGCAGCTCCTCGGGCGCGATCCGATAGCCCCCATGGAACTCGCACTCAAAGGCATGCTTCCCCGGGGCGTCCTGGGCCGGAAGCTGTACAAGAACGCCAAGATCTACGCAGGATCGGATCATCCCCACGCGGCCCAGAACCCGGTCGCCATCGAGCTGTGAGAGAGAGGAATAGCATGGTAAGGAATCTTGGAATCGGCACGGGAAGAAGGAAGTGCGCCATAGCCCGCGTCTTCCTGCGCGAGGGCACTGGACAGCTCATGGTCAACGGAGTCGAGGCTTCCCAGTACTTCAGGCTCGCCGAGCTTCTCTCCATTGTCCGAAAGCCCCTGGTCGTCGTCGGCAGCGAGAATAAGTACGATATATCGGTTTCCATCGTCGGCGGAGGCCCCAACGGCCAGGCAGGCGCCTGCGCCCACGGGATAGCCCGCGCTCTCGCCCAAGTCGACCAGGCCAACAGGGCTTCTCTCCGGGCGAACGGCCTTCTCACCCGCGATCCGCGCATGGTCGAACGCAAGAAATACGGGCAGCGCGGCGCCAGGAGAAGGTTCCAGTTCTCCAAGCGCTAGATTCTGGTTCTGATCCTTGCGGATCGAATCGATACGATACGACGCCTCCGGCGCGGCCATTGCGGCTTTTTCCGGAGGCGTCGTTTTTTCTATACCCGCAGCGCGCTTGGAGGAACTGGAGCCCGTTGCGCCGGGCCAGGATATTCGCGCCTATCTGGAAAAGGCTGTATCCGAAAAGCTCGTGTTCGAGGAGACCGACGCATTCCTTCTCGCCCTGCGCAGGATCGATGCTGAAGAGAGGGCTCTTTCGCTCGCGGCCAGGCTTTGCGCCAGGGCCGAGCAGCACTCGAGCTCGCTCGAACTCAAGCTCCTCTCCAAGGGTTTCAACCGCGGAGAGATTCAGAGGGCCATGAGCATCCTAAAAGCAGAGGGCATACTGGACGATGCGCGATACGCGCTGTTCTGGGCCCGCGCTCGCCTGAGAAGACGTCCCCAAGGGCCTCGTTCGCTGGCTTCGGAATTGAGGGCGAGAGGCCTTGGGCGGGACGATGTGGAATCGGCCCTGGCCTGCATAGATTTTTCGGAGATCCTCCCTCACGCCCTCGCATATCTCGAGCGGCAGGGAAAGCGTGCACGGCGAGCCTTTGACGAACGGCTTAGCCTCAGGGCGAGCCTCATCGCCCAGGGTTTCGCTACCAGCGCAGTGGATTCGCTTCTCGAAGCGAGAAAAGAGGAGGAGTTTTCGTCTTCTTGACGTATCGCTTGACAGGATGAGTCATTGGCTTCAATAATATGTCATCGATTGCTAAAGATAAGGGGTAACCGCATGGACGATGATATCCTGACGATCGAAGAAGTCGCACGCTACCTCAGGGTCTCGGAACGCACCGTTTATGACTGGGCGCAAAAAGGCGAGATTCCTTCGGGCAAGATAGGCACCGTCTGGCGCTTCAAGAAAAGCGATATCGAGCGCTGGGTCAACGAGCGACTCTCTTCCAACCGACCTGCCGGCCTCATCGGTTCCATCCAGATACAGAACATCATAGCGCCCAACAGGGTGCTCTTCCTGGATTATCCCAAGAAGAGGGACGCCCTGGTAGCCCTGGCCGAGAATCTCGCCACGGCTCCCCAGATCAAGAACAAGCAGGATCTCGTAGCCGAGATACTGAGGCGGGAAGAGCTCATGAGCACCGCTATCGGAAGGGGCATAGCCATCCCCCACGTGAGGCTTTCCTCCGTCACCGACCTCGTCGTATCCGTCGGCGTTTCCAAGTGCGACATAGCCGATTTCCAATCCCTGGACGACGTCCCCGTGCGCCTCCTCTTCATGATCGCGGCAGCATACAACCAGCATGCCTACTATCTCCAGACCCTCTCCTTCTTCTCGGCTCGCCTGAAGGCAGCCGAATTGCGGGATTCCCTCCTCGCATGCAAGAGCCCCGACGAGGTCTACGCGATCCTGATGAAGCAGGACGAATAACTTAGGCCAGGCGGAGTTTTTAGCCGCAAAGGAATCGGCGCGTGTTTCTAAAGAGCCTGGAAATATTCGGTTTCAAATCTTTCGCCGACAGGACTATAATAGAGTTTTCCGATGGCATATCGGCCCTCCTGGGGCCCAATGGATGCGGGAAGTCCAACGTCGTCGACGCCATCAAATGGGTCGTGGGCGAGCAGTCGGCCAGGAGCCTCCGAGCCGACTCTATGGAGGACATCATCTTCAACGGCACGGAGACGAGAAAATCCCTCTCCGTTGCAGAAGTGACCATCGTCATATCCAACGAAAAATCGACCCTTCCCCTCGACGTGCCGGAAGTGGCCATACGACGCAGACTCTACCGCTCTGGCGAAAGCGAATACGCAATCAACGGCCAGAGCGCCAAACTCAAGGAAGTGCGGGAGCTCTTCTGGGACACGGGAATAGGCAAATCGGCCTACTCTGTCATGGAGCAGGGGAAGATAGACCAGATTCTTTCCTCTAAGCCTGAGGATAGACGCTACCTGTTCGAGGAAGCGGCCGGGATCACCAAGCACAAGGCGAGAGTGAAGGAAGCCGAATCCAAGCTGGAGCGCACCGAGGAAAACATGCGCCAGGTCGAGGTAGTCTTGGCCGAGGTCAAGCGCAACCACGACTCCCTGCGGCACCAGGCCGAGAAGACCGGCCTCTATCGCGAACTCAAAGACAAGATCTTCGAAGCGGAGCGCGACGTCAGCCTCCTGCGCTTGAGGCAGTTCGCCCGGGAAAGGGATAGGAAGGAGGCCGACTTCGCCGAGAAGAAGGCCCTCAGGGACTCTATCAAAGCCCGATCCGACGCCATCGCCGCGTCCATGTCAGAGAGCCTCGAAGAGCTCAATGCGATGGAAGCCCGTCTCGTAGACATGCAGAAACAGCTCTATGGCCTCGCCGTGGAGAAGAACGGCATGGAAAAGCGCCGCGGTATCCTGGTCGACAGGGTGCGCGAGCTCAAATCCAAGGTAGACCAGCTCGAGCTCCGAAGGCGGGCGACACTCGAGAAGATTGAATCCTTGCGGGAAGAGGAGTCGTCCAAGGACGAGGAGCTTGCAGACGCGAGGAGCAGGCTCAAGGAAACAGAGCGGCACATAGCTGAATTCGAGTCGGGTATCAAGGCCGCAGGCTCGGCATTGAGCGAAAACGACGCCGAAGCCGCGCGCAAGCGGGAGAGGATAGCCTCGGCCGAAGAAGCTATCAAGACAGCCAGGGTGGAACTCGACGGCATCACAGACAGGATCGTAGCCGAACTCGACTCGAGGCTCAAGGATTTGGGGTATTCGGCGCAGGAGCGTTCGACCCTCGAGGAAAAGATAGAATCTCTTATCGAACGGATACGGGGCAAAGCGGAGGCGAAGGCCGGGATCTTCGCCGACCTGGAGAGGTCCCTCGGCTTCGAGGCTTCCTCCTCGGCTGAAGCCCGGGCGAGGCTCGCAAGCTCGTCCGAAGAGCTTTTAGGAGTTGCGGAGATGGCGCGGGAGCTTGCCCAAGCTTTCGCGCGATACAGGAGCTCTACCCCGTCCTTCCTCGACGAGTTCCTCTCTCCCCAGGGCATAATGACGCGGAAGCGCGCCATAGACAGCGCCATCGCCGAAGGTTTGGGCTTGATCGAAGCCTTGGCGGGGGAAATCCAGGGCCTCGGCGAAGCGAACAAGGATCTTGCCGCGCGCATCGACGCGTATCGCCTTACCCTGGAGGAAGCCCGCCTCGCCAAGGCAAAGCTTCAGGCTCAAGCCCAGGGCATGCAGGACGCGCTCGCTGTGTTCAGGCGCGAGATCGCCGGCCAGGAGGCTTTTCTCCGCGAGCAGGAAGCCGAGATAGCGTCGGAGACGCGGCGCATAAGCGAGCTTTCGGCGGAGCTCGAGGAAGCTGATGCGGAAATAGCTGAAATTGAAGACAGGGGCAAGCGGCTTGCACAGGAGATGGAGGGGGTTGAACACGAGATCGACCTCAAGAACTCCCAGCTATCCGAGCGCAAAGCCGATTCCCAGAATCTCGCAAAAGAGCTCCAAGCCGCCCTCTCGGATATGGAGAGCATCCATCTGTCCCTCGCCCAGACCGAGACGGAAATCAAGAATCTGAGGGAGAATTTCCAAGAAACTCACTCGAGGGATCTCTCGGAGTTCGAGGAGAGGATGCATGACCTGAGGCTGCCCGTATCGGAGTTGCGCGAGCTTCTCAGCAACTACCGGCAAAAGCTGAGGGATCTCGGATCGGTCAACCTCATGGCGCCCGAAGAATTCAAGGAGGTCAAGGAGAGATACGACTTCCTTTCTTCCCAGATGGCCGACCTGACAAAGGCCAAGGAGGATCTCAGTTCCATTACTGCCGAGATACGGGCCGAGAGCGCGCAACTCTTCCTCGAAACCTATAACCGCATCAAGAAGAATTTCCACAATATGTTCCGCAGGCTCTTCGGGGGGGGAAGGGCGGAATTGCGGCTCTCAGACCCCGACCATATCCTGGAGTCGGGCATAGAAATCCTCGCCCAGCCTCCCGGGAAGAAATTGGAAGCCATTTCGCTCCTTTCAGGCGGTGAGAAGACTCTCACGGCAATAGCCCTCCTCTTCGCCACCTACATGGTCAAACCTTCGCCCTTCTGCTTCCTCGACGAGATCGACGCCGCTCTGGACGAGGCGAATGTCGTACGCTTCATCAACCTGTTGCGAGAGTTCTCGAAAACCAGCCAGTTCATCGTCATCACCCACAACAAGAAGACAGTGAGCGGAGCAGACGCTCTCCTCGGTGTGACTATGGAAGAATCAGGCGTGACCAAAGCGATAGCCATCCGCCTTGAAAGGAGGTCTCCTGCCGAAGCTTCCCTCGCCCTTGCCGAAACAGAGCCCTTTGTCGAAGAGGATGTTGCGTACGAGGAAGGCAGAGATATAGAGACCGATGGAAAAGACTGAAAGACTATACTACCTCGAGCCATTTCTGGAATCCGCAACGGCTCGAGTGCTCGCCTGTCGTCCATCCGCACGTCCTGGCGCCGTATCAGGGCGCGTGTCAAGCAAGGTCCACAATTCCCCTCCTGAAGGCGGATCGCTTGAACTGATCCTGGATAGGACGATCTTCTATCCAGAAGGAGGAGGGCAGCCCTGCGACTTAGGCTTCGTCAGCGGCCTGCCGCTCCTGGCGGTCGAGGAGGGCCCCGAAGGCCTGATCCACATCCTTCCAGACGCCACGACGGAAAGACAGGCGCTCTTCCATCCCGGAGCATGCGTGGAATTGAAGCTGGACGCTCGGCGAAGGCGGGACCACACCCAGCAACACTCGGGTCAGCACCTCGTATCGGCAGTCCTCGAGCGGGAGCTCGGCATCCACACGTTGAGCTTCCATCTCGGAGAATCCTACTCGACGATAGATATCACGGCCACTTCCCTCGATAGATCTCGGATCGAAGCTATCGAAACCCGGGTGGAAGAGTTCGTAATAGCCAACACTCCCTATCGGGTCCATGTCTGCGACTCGACGAGAGCTCGGGAATTCCCGCTCCGCAAGCTACCGCCCGAGGGCGAGGAGGAGCTTCGGATAATCGAAATCGACGGCTACGACTGGGTGGCCTGTTGCGGCACCCATGTGCAAAAAGCCGGCGAACTCAGGCTCGTCAAGATACTCTCGGCCGAGCGGTACAAGGGCGGAACCCGGCTCTATTTCGTAGCTGGCGATAGGGCGGCCTCCCTCCTCTTCAGACAGCGCGACATACTCGCGAGAACCGCGCTTCTCCTGGGATGTGCGGCCGAAGAAGTAGAGAAAAGAGTCGAAGCGCACATCGAGACCCGCAAGCTCCAGGAACAGAGGATGCGCGCCCTGATATCCCGAACTGCTGAACTGGAAGTCGATGTGGCTGCCTCTTCGGCTGGTACCACGGGCTTGCTTGGCTTCGATCTTGAGGACAGGACTGCGGAAGAGGCTATGGAAACCATCAAAGCCGCCTCGCGCAGGGGATTCGCGGTTCTTGTCCTGAGCAGGAAGGATTCGACCGTCTGCGCACAGATCCCCCCATC
>DATCUA010000050.1:0-4714 GCA_036567645.1 Rectinemataceae bacterium
CTTTTCGCGCCTCCCGGGCCCTGAGCGGCGCCGCTCCCGTTTTTCGCCCCGCCGCTTTCATCGGCCAGGAACCCGCTATCGACCAGTTCGGCCAGGTTGGGCTTCACTACCGAAGGCCGATATGGCAGACAGGCCGCCAGATCCTTGCCCTTGATGTCGAGCACGATCAATAGCCCGCGAGCCGCGGCCTTTTCCACCATCGTCGGTATGATCGCGTCGGAATAGCCCGCGGCCTTGGTTCCCGATACGATGAGCGCATCGACTTCCGGCAGGATCGCGTCGAAAAGCTTCATCACGGCATCTTCCGTGCCCGGCTGCACCGGGGCCGATTCCTCCACGAGCTCGGTAGCAGTGCCGGCGGCCTGGTCTATCGCCGTGGTGCAGAAGCGTATCTCGCTGCCCGAATCGGCCCAGCGGATGTCCAATGAGTCTTGGCCGCAGAGCTCGAGGTAGAAATCCCTGTTCCTCCCTCCGAGATGGGTGAGGTGTATGGCCGAAGCCCCCGATTGGCCCAGCACCCTCGCCACGTTCACTCCCTTGCCCGAGGCGTCTACGCGGACCGCTTGGGCGCGATTCACCCCGTCCAGTCGGATCGAGGGGAAGAGGAGGGTGCGTTGTATGGTCGGATTCAAGCAGATTGCGAGGAATTTCGGGGCCATGGGGGGAAGACTAGGGCCGAGCTATCTTCGCAGTCAAGCCAGATCAGGATATGCTCGAGCCATCGACCGAGCTTAGCCCGTATTCTCGGAGGCACCATGGACAATTTCGTATTCAACCTTCCCACCAAGATCCTCTTCGGCAGGGGCATGGAGAGCGGGGTGGGGGCGGAGGCGGCCGTCTATTCCCGGAAGGTCCTTCTCCATTTCGGAGGCGCCAGCGCCGAACGCTCCGGCCTCCTAGAGCGGGTGCGGGCTTCGCTGGAGGCCGCCGGAGTCCAGTGGGTCGAGCTGGGCGGAGTCAAGCCCAACCCGGCTTTAAGCCTCGTGCGCAGGGGCGTGGCGCTCTGCAGGGCCGAGGATGTCGGCCTCATCCTCGCCGTGGGCGGGGGCTCTGTCATAGATTCGGCCAAGGCCATAGCCGCGGGCTTCGCCTACCAGGGCGATGTCTGGGATTTCTTCACGGGCGCCGCTCCGGCCCCCGATGCGGCCCTCCCCGTGGGAGTCGTTCTCACCATACCCGCGGCGGGCTCCGAATCCTCCTGCGGCTCGGTTATAACCAACGAGGAGGGCCAGTTGAAGCGGGCCCTCAACGCCGATTGCCTCTACCCGAGGTTCGCGGTTCTCAACCCCGAGCTCGCCTTCACCCTGCCTGATAGCCAGGTGGCGAACGGGGCCGCCGACATCATGGCCCACCTCATGGAGCGGTATTTCACCAATGTTCCCCACGTCGAGCTATCCGACCGCCTCATCGAAGCCACCCTGCGCACCGTGATAGCGGTAGCCCCCCGGGTTCTCGCGGACAAATCGGACTATGACGCCTGGGCCGAACTCATGTGGGCTGGGGCACTGGCGCACAACAATCTCCTGGATCGGGGAAGAATGGGCGACTGGGCTTCCCACGACATCGAGCACGAGCTCTCCGGCATATACGACATAGCCCATGGAGCCGGCCTGGCCGCGATCTTTCCCGCTTGGATGAAATACAACCTGCGCCACGACCTAGCCCGCTTCGTCCAGTTCGCCGTCCGCGTCTGGGGGGTCGAGCCCGACGCCTTCAACCCCGAGCGCGTCGCCCTGGAAGGCATTGCCCGCCTCGAAGCCTTCTGGAAGAGCCTCGGCCTCGCTACGCGGCTCTCGGGCCTGGGCATCGGCCTGGAGCGCGCCGCCGAGATGGCGCGCAAGTGTACAGCCGGCGACACCCGTACCGTGGGCTGGTTCGTGCCGCTCAAGGCCGCCGACATCGAGGAGATCTATGAGCTCGCCAAATGAGGGGCGGCGCTCGGCGAGCTGGACTTTCGCCCTGTAAAAGCAATCGATTGATTGTTTTATAGGGCAGTATCTCAAAAAATGAGTATAGACCCGGCTTCATTTTTGGTCTTTCCTGCCTTGTGTGTAGGTTACGTCATGTTATAATCATATGAAATTGATATTTTGATTTATCATTAAGGAGCAAAAAATGCCGGCGTCCTTTCGCAAAGGTTTTTTCGTCGTCATCGCGCTTTTCTGCCTATGCTCTTCCGTTTTCGCCCAACAGGCCACGGTATACATGCGGAACGGCAAGGAGCTGCCTCCCGGGAAGGTTTTGCTCATCGATAACGATGTTCTCGTCTATAAATCAGAGTACGGCGACCTGAGCGTTCCGATAAGCCAGGTAGAACAGATAGTATTTGTCGCGGGCACCAAGGACAGGGAGGGCATCGTCCTCTCGACGGGCGACTGGATAGGCGGTTCGGTCACGAGCTATCGCGATGGCGCCTGGCAGATCAAGACCGACTTCGGACAGGCCATCGTCACCAAGCCCGAGTCCGTCACCTCGGTCAACTTCGCAAGGCCGAAGGTAGTGGCGCTGAAAGGCGGCCTGGCTACCAAGGGTGTGACATATCGCTATGTCGTGGATTGGTTGTACACCAACGAGCTAACTGCAGGCGCAAACCAAGATGAATGGGCCCTTAGGGTAGAAAAAATCAGCTTAGCAAACAACCAGATAGCAGTCTCATGCTCGGTAAAGCCTAAGACAAAGATTATCAATTTATATCCTATTTTTAAACTTCGGGATGAGTTCGGCGCGGAATATGGGCCTGTGAAAAATACATTCGGCCCGGCAGAGTACAGCTTTCTGGAATGGAAAAGCGGACAGGTCGTCTTTCCTGCGCTCAGGCAAGGTTCCAGGATAATGGAGCTGATCTTCGGCAACAACATTAATGATGGGTATGGGCGTTGGAGTTGGCAATATTCGGTCTCCACCCCCAAGCTCGAGATCGCCGACCTGATGGCCTTCTAGCCCGACCATGCGGCTTCTGGTTCCGCTACTCTCCCTCCTGCTCCTTGCCGCCTGTTCCACGGGGCCAGTCTCTGTCTATGCGCCGACACCGAAGCCGACCGTTGGTGGCTCGATAAATGCGAGCCCTGGACAGCTTCCCGAAACGAAGCAGGTTGAAAGCGGCCTCGCGACGACAGTTCCCGCTCAGGCAGTGAACCGACTGGAGACATTCGCCTCAACCCTTGTCGTCAAATGGAAGGAACTTTATCCAGGCGCCCGGCTTAGGGTTGTTTTCCACGAGCTCGACACGAATACGGACGCAAGTTTCGCCTCAGTCGCGAAGCGGGAGGCTGAGAGAATCCTCCTCGCCAGGCCGGAGGTCATCCTTCTTGAGCGGGATAACCTAGGGAAGGTACTGGACGAAGCTTCCTTCGAGGCCTCCAATTTCTTCTCGATGGAAGACATAAAGCCGCTCCGGCTCGAAGGGGCCGACGCCGTGGTGTACGGCCTTTTAGCGGACGAAGGTTCGGGGAAGGTTCGGTTTACCCTGTCCTGTCTTGAGTACGCTACCGGAAAGACTCTCGCGCGCGAGAGCCTCGTCCTCTCTTCCGATTTCCCTGGTCTGAGCGAGTATCGACTGCGGGCCGCCGCCTCCCTCCCGGCTCCTACAGCGCCCCAGGCGGAGGAAGGCCCTCTATCGGTCAAACTCGCCTGGGAACCGATACAGGCTTTCGACGTTTCCTACGAGATACTGCGTTCAGAAAAATACGATGTGGAACCACTCTTCACAGTAGTGGGGCGCCTTTCTCTCGCGCCAAAGCGGTCCGTTTCGACGGCCCCCTTGGAGTTCGTTGATCGATCGGTGCAAGAGGATGTGCAATATTTCTATCGGATCCGATATCTCTCCCGAGGTAAAGTCAGTGAACTTTCGGGCTCGGTGCAAGCGCGGCCCTTCGCGCTGCCAGTCGTTCCCGCGCAACTATCTGGATCCTGGAACGCCGACATGAATGCGGCGGTGGTAACCTGGAAGGCGGCTGCCGGAGCCATCGTCACCTACGAGTACGAGGCGGTGTCGGGAGAGATGGAATATGTGGGGGCTACGGACGCCCCGGTTGCGATCCTCCGCGAATATCAAATGGATGAACCGCTTCAAGTTCGGGTCCGAGCCCTGTCTCCTCGGGGTGTCCGTGGCGAGTTCTCGCCTTGGGCTACGATACCCGTGCCACCGGCGTCGATATCGGGACTTACTCTCGCGCAAGCGGGCGATGCGGCCTCGCTTTCATGGCAATACCCCACCACAAGGGAATCTCCCGCTTTCAGGATATATGAGGCCTCTGGGTCTGATGGCGACTTTACCTTGGTAGGTGAAACCGCAGTACGGGAGTTCACTTACTCGGGATTCGCGACGGGGACTACTCTGCGGTTCCGTGTACGCGCCGTCAATCGCGCAGGAATCGAAGGACCTATGTCCGCGATCGGCGTTCTGCAAACCCATACGCCGCCTCCGATCCCTGAGCGGCTCTCCGCGAAGGTGCTCTCGCGTTTCATTCTCGTTGAATGGAGCGGCCGGCCCTTTCCGGACTTAATAGGATATAGTCTCTCGGTGCTCGGGCCCGATGGGGCTCCGTCGATCGTGTACGAAGGCCTCCGATGCTCCTACACTTTTTTGGCCCCTACTCCGGGGAGATATACTTTCTCCCTTGTCTGCGCGAACTCGATCGGACAGACGAGTCCACTCAAAACCGTCGAAGCCACGGTTCTTCCTTTCTGATGACATGAAAAGAGGCGGGCTCAA
>DATCUA010000051.1:0-2209 GCA_036567645.1 Rectinemataceae bacterium
CGCGCGCCCTCGCCCAAACCCCGATTCCGGATTCGTCAGCACGCCGGCCAGCCAGCCCCTGCGCGCCACTACCTCGAGGCTCGGAACCGCGATCTCCGGATTCCCTGCGAAGAGGACCCTCATGGTGCGCCCCGCATCACATGCGCAAAAGCTTTTTGTACTGGGCGAGGGCGCGCTCTTTCTTGAAAGCCGAAATCCTCTCTATGAAGAGCGTACCGTCCAGGTGGTCATACTCGTGCAGGATGACCCGGGCCAAGAGCCCTTCGGCTTCCAGGGTGAAGGCCTTCCCCTTTTCGTCGAATGCCTGGATTTTCACCGAGGCTGCCCGTTTTACATTGAAGTAGAGGCCTGGAAAGGAGAGGCAGCCCTCCTCGTACTCGCAGGTTTCGGGGCTCGTGGACACTATCTCGGGATTCACGAATACCCGGCGTTTGTCTCCTTCTATCTCCACAACGAACACTCGCGACGATACGCCCACTTGGGGGGCAGCCAAACCTATGCCCCTGTCCCTGCGCATGGCTTCGAACATATCCTCGACAAGAGCCGCGAGGTTCGAGTCGAAGTCCTTAACGGCTTCCGCCTTCTTTTCCAGCACGGGATCCCCGTAGGTGACGACATCTTTCATGGACACATCTCCCGATTATTCATCGATACAAAAATACGGCCCATGCCTTCCGCGGGCAATCGCGATCCAGGGTCAGCGCGGCAAGGGCGGAATCTCGAACGTGTCTCCCGGGCCGAGTCCTACCGAAGAAAACCATCCTTGGGGCACTTCCAGGGCGTAGCGGGCGCTGCGCTCTGAAGGCCTGGGCTCTTCGGAGAAGGGCTTGAGGTCCAGGATCTGCAGTATGGTCCCGTCCGACGAAAGGTAGGCGAGGGAAAGGGGTATGCTGGTGTTCTTCATCCAGAAGGCCAGCTTCTGGTCCGACTCGAATACGAAGAGCATGCCCTTGCCCGCATCCAGGCTCTTGCGGAACATGAGGCCCCTGGTGCGCTCGATTTCCGTGTCGGCCACCTCGGCCAGCACTTCCTTGCCTTTCGCTGAAAGCCTGACGGTCGGCAGGCTCGGGTTCGGTCCCGTGGGGCTGGCCGAAGACCCGCCGCCAGTGCACGAGAAGAAGGCGAAAAAGAGCACCCCAAGGCTCGCTGCGCGAATCCGTGCCCTTGCGCTATGCATTGTCTTCATCGCGCTAGCCTAGCACCTCGTGGGCTAGAAAGTGAAGCCCGCTATGGAAGGATAAAAAAACCGCCCCCTTCGGGGCGGCTTTCCTAGGCCGGGATGCACACCGGCGCGGAGATCCTGGGCTCGTATCAGTATCCGCCCTTGGAGTCGTGCGGCTTCCTCGTCTTCTTGAGGAGCTTGCGGGCCAGGGCTTTCTGTTTCCTGTTCTTGATGGTGGAGGGTTTTTCGAAATACTCGCGCTTTTTCCACTCCCGGATGATGCCTTCTTTCTCAACCATGCGCTTGAAGCGCTTTATGGCTTTCTCCAGGGGCTCGCCGTCTTCTACCATGATCTGCCGAATAGTAATCACCTCCCTTCTATCGGAAGCTTGATTCTACCGGAATCGGTTTCTTTGTCAAGTAGCGGCCGTGTAAGCCAATACTCGGGATCGACTGAAACCTGGCCTATCCTCAGCTCCCAATGGAGGTGGGGGCCTGTCGAGAGTCCGGTGGAACCCACCTTCCCTATCGTCTGGCCGGCTTCCACGATCTTCCCTTCATCCGTCGCGATGGACGAGAGGTGCATGTAGATGGAAAAAAGCCCAGGCAAGTGCTCGATGACTATCGTCTTGCCCGTGACTATCCTGGGAGCCGCGAAAACGACCCTGCCCGATGCGCAGGCGCTCACAGTAGTCCCTTCGGTAGCTCCGATGTCTATTCCCCCATGCACGGAATACTCGCTGGATCCATTGTAGTATATGTACTTCCTCGTGTCGCCGAATCCCGAGGTCTTTCGCCAGGGCTCGGGGACGGGTGGCACGAGCCTGCCCAATGCGAGGATGGCCGTAGGATCCGAGCTCTGGAAGATCTTGGCGAAGGCGAGGGATTCGGCAGTCTTGGCTGGATCGGGGACGGTGCGCAGAGCTGTGTTCGTCCTGTCCAGCAGGATATCCTCGCTGGGAAAGCTCCTCGATACCAGCTCGATGGGGCGTTCCAGCTTTCCCGCCGAGTGCTCGAGTTCAAGGATCCCCTTTCCGGGCGCGGTTT
>DATCUA010000052.1:0-2810 GCA_036567645.1 Rectinemataceae bacterium
CCACGGCCTTCGACCTCGCCAGCTTCTTTTCCGATATCACGCACAAGTTGAGCCTCGACTACGAATTGGGAGGCTGGACCAAGCTGAAGGCAGGGCCAGCCCGGCTCCAGCTTTCGGCGAGCCTGGCCGACAGCATATCGGTGCTCGATATACCCCGTGCCTATCCCAATTCCTGGATAGCCGATTTCCAGAATCTGATAAACCTGTGGAACCCCTTGGATTTCGACAACGAGTTCGACTACAGCGGCGAGATCCCGAGGAAGTACTATAACGAAAACAAATTCCTCGCCCGTTTCTCCCTCTTCGATCCCCTCTTTTCCTACGCCTTCGGCGATCAGAAGCTGAGCTACCAGAAGGAGACGATAAAGGATTTTCGCTTCAGGGGCAGTTCGGTAGCCTTTAACACGCCCTTCCTACACATGTCCGCGGCCAAGGGCCTCGCCGATCTGGGCCTCTACCAGCAAGCCTGGCCGCGCAATTTCTTCGGCGTCCAGGCGGGCTTGAGCGTCTTCGACTACTGGTGGCTCCAGGCCAACCTCTCCTTCATCAGCTCCCTCCAGGGCCGCACCAAGGACATCTCCGTGACAGGCATCTCACCGATCGGGGTCCTCTACGATTTAGAGGACGTGGATCCGGAGGAAAGCCTCGTGTTCGGCATCGACATGGGCACCAAGAACCAGCTCTTCAGGTTGTCGGCTGGCTTGGGGTTCACCCTGTACAATGGCGACGCCCGTAGCCCCTTGAACAAGGAAGAGTTTGCAGGCGACATCGAGGATGTATTCGGCGTGGATATTTCTCCCTATATCGCCTACGCCGATTCGGCCGATTCGGTGTTTCCCATCTTCGATTACTTCCCCATCACGACGGGGCTTTCTGCCGCCTTGCTCAATAGGAACCTCTGGGGCATCACCTACGGCGGGGATTTGGAGATTCCCGAGGTGGGCTTCGAAGCCTGGTTCCACAAAACAGACGGAGCTTACAAGAGCCTGGGTGCCGCAGTGGATACCGGCGTGCTCGACATAGGCGGCTCCTGGGAAGCCTCGTTCGCCGACTATGATATCTTCTTAGGCTACAGGTGGCTCAAGGACAATGTTCCCGATATCCTCTTCAACGACATCCTCCCCCTCTTCGGTCTAGGCCAAGCCATGGCGCCGAGCGAATACGATATTTCCTGCATCAGCAACATCCTCGATTTTTCCCTGGGGAGCCCCAGCTACGGAGCCTTCGGGGACATGCTGTTCACCTACAATTTCGAATGGGCGGATACGAACGCGAAAAAGCTGGCGGCACAGATAGAGGACGACGCGGCCGCTCGAGCCAGCATCTTGGGATCTGAATTCAACGACGCTTCCCTGACTCACACCATCGGCTTGAAATGGAGGAGCGGACGCCTCAAGCTCGGAGACTTCATCGCCACCCTCGGAGCCAAGACGGAAGACTCTTTTATCACCTATACCCGCGTAGACGGGGTGGAGACATCAGGCACGGATTGGGCTTTCAGCTACGGTTTGGACGGGAGCATCCAGTACGATCGCTACAAGCTGGCCCTCTCGTTCGGGCAGGAATGGAAAACCGAGGCCTCCAGCGAAATGGCCTTCGCCTACGATCTCAAGTTCACCCTTCTCAAGAGCTTCTTCGATACCCTCACGGCCGCCCTGTCCCTGGATCAGACCTTCGCCTCATCGAGCCTGAGAGAGTACGAATTGGGGGGCCTCTTCACTCTGGCCAAGACCCTGGGAGTAGTGGACGCCGAGGCGAGGATAGGGTTCGAGTATAAGGATTCCCTGGTGGACGACACGCTCGATGGGTTCAAATTCGAATTGACCGTGGCTGGGGGCATCTCCCTCTAGTCAAAGGCCGAAAAGCTCCCTGTCGAGGGTGTTCTGTACTATGTTCCTCGCCCTCAGGTTTTCCGGGCTCGAAGGAAGCTCGCCATGCACCGAGGCGAGTATGGCCTGCAATTGCCGCCTGAGATATTTCTTTTCCACGGACCAGAGCTGGTATACCCGATACACCTGCATGCCGGGGCTTCCGTCGGCGAGGTAGGTCTGCGATTTGATCCACCAGGAGCCGCGGCGGATAAAATCGGTGTAGAGGGATTCCGACACGGCTTGGATGTATTCTTCCCGATAGGCGTTATAGCTGAGGTAATCCGATCCGGGAACCTTGGCTTCCCGCAAGAGCTTGTCTATGCGCAGTGCGAGATGGTAGCCCATCTCCGTCTCGGGCCGGAGGCGGGAGGCGAGGGTTTGGGCTTTTTCGAGTTCCTGGGCTTGGGATAGGCTGACCACGACCAGGGTACCCGAATACGCGGGAAGGCTTTCTATGCTGCCGATATCGCCTACCAGCATCATGGGAACCCAGGCTGGAGTAGGCAGGTTTTCGGCCCTGCCCTGGTTGTCCAGGTTCGTGTCCCGCGAAGAAGGCTCCGGAATGGTGGCGCAGGATGCGGCCAGGGCCAAAAGCGCGAGGAAGACGCCAAGCTTTAACCAGAAACGCATTTTCCCATCCTGTCGTGTTTCTATCATCAAATATAAGGTACTCGCGCATTTCCCGATAGGTTGCCGGTCTTTGGAGAAGAGAACTTCTGTGTTTTTCGCAATTGTTGGAAATGACATTGACAGAATAGAAAAGCTGTCGTACGCTTCACCTAGCGAACAGGTAGACAGCAGATAGGTGTATGGATGAGCAGTTGATTGTTGAGGAGGCCGGATACGATGGAGAGATATCGTAAGATCGAGCGAACGAGCGTACCTGACCAGATCTTCGAGCAACTCAAGGATTCCATAGTAGCCGGCGTATGGACGCCC
>DATCUA010000053.1:0-6582 GCA_036567645.1 Rectinemataceae bacterium
TTCTTCATATTATCTCCATAATATAATTGAAATCTAATACAATATACGCGGGCTCGCCTAGGCATGGGCGATGGGCTCTGGGATGCCGACCGTTGACCCGGCACTGGAGGGGCGTATGATGGGGGCATGGGCGACGCTCGAATCGATTCCATCGTCAGGGAGCTTTCTGCCTGGCCGGGACCGAAGATAAACAGCCACAAGAGCGCGAGCCAATTCTTCCACACGCTGGCTTTCCTGGCCGAGTTCGGGCTGAAAGCGGACTACCCGGGCATGAGCATGGTCGTGGGCAAAATCCTCGAGGGGCTCGACGAGGACGGAGTGCCGACCCTCGGCGGAGTTTGGGCCCTCTGCGATGCGCCCATCACCCTCTACGCCCTGAGCCTCATGGGGGTCAAAGACCCGAGGCTGGATTCGGGCCTGCGACGCCTCGCCGCCCAGCCCAGGGCCGCGGGCGGCTACACCTGCTCCGTCTCCGCGAGCCTGGGTTCCTGGCGTGGGCCGGGCAAGCAAAGCGAGCCCTGCCCCTACGCCACCCTCGTCATGCTCAAGCTCTTCCTCCAGCGGAATAAGGATTTCCCCGGGGAGTTCGACGATACCATTTCCTCCTGCGCCGAATGCCTCCTCGACCTCTGGGCCCATAGCCGCGAAAAGCATCCCTATATCTTCTACATGGGCACGGATTTCAGGAAACTCAAGCTCCCCACGATCTGGTACGACATCCTCCATGTCGCCGATGTGCTGAGCCGGGTACCGGGCCTGGGCTCGGATGCGAGGCTCGTGGAGATGCTCGAAGTGATCGAGTCAAAACGCCAGCCCGCGGGATTCGTTCCCGAATCTGTCTATCACGTATGGAAGGGTTGGGACTTCGGCCAGAAGAAGGATGTCTCGCCGACGATGACGGAGTTCATAGCCGAGATGGGCAAGGGGGTAGCATGGAGCCGATAAAGCTGGGAGTGAGCGCCTGCCTCCTGGGGCGGAACGTCAGGTACGACGGGGGCCACAAGCGGGATGCCTACATCGTGGAAACCCTGGGGAACTTTTTTTCCTTCGTGCCGGTCTGCCCCGAGGTGGAGTTCGGCCTGCCCATTCCCCGGGAGTCCATGCGCCTGGTCGGCGATCCCGAGGCGCCTCGGCTCGTGACCACGCGCTCGGGCAAGGATCTCACCGAGGGCATGCTCGCCTTCTGCGAGAAAAGGGCCGAGGCCCTGACAGGGGAAAAACTGCGCGGCTTCATTTTCAAGAAGGACTCGCCCAGCTCGGGGCTCTTCAGGGTCAAGGTGTACGCCGACGGAGTGCCCGGCCGCCCGGGCCGGGGACTCTTCGCCGCCGCGGTGGCGAGGCGGTTTCCCCTTCTGCCCCTGGAAGAAGAGGGGAGGCTGAACGACCCCGCCCTGCGCGAGAACTTCATAGAGCGGGTTTTCGCCTACGCGCGGCTCGGGGAATTTCTGGAAGGGGATCCCGGCCCGGGCGGCCTGGTGGAGTTCCACACAGCCCACAAGCTTCTCGTCATGTCCCATTCCGTCGCCCTGTACCGGGAGCTGGGCGCCCTCGTTGCTGGAGCGGGAGTCAGGGGAGCCGATTGGAAGGCCATCTTGGGGCGCTACAAGGAGCTCTTCATGAAGGCATTGGCCTTGCAGGCCACCGAAAAGAAGAACGTCAACGTGCTCATGCACATCATGGGCTATTTCAAGGGCGTCCTGAGCGCGGACGAAAAAGCTGAGCTCCTCGAGATAATCGGCCAGTACAAGAACCGGCTGGTGCCCCTCGTCGTTCCCCTGACCCTGGTCAAGCACTACATCCGCAAATACGGGGAGCCCTATCTCGCGAAGCAGTTCTATCTCTCTCCCCATCCGGCGGAGCTCATGCTGCGAAACCGCGTCTGAGGCTGGTAGTCTAGGCGGGGCCGAAGAGTTCCTCTTCCAGATCGTCCTCGCTCCTGGCCAAGAGGCGCTTGGCGAGGCCGAGATACTCGGCCGTGAAGGCGTGGCGGAAGTAGGCTGGATCGGGATCTTCGCGCAGGCGCACTCTGTCCAGGCCGTCGGCATCCTTCAAGAGAGCTGTCAGCGAGCCGCGCGGCCAGGGCGGGACGGGGTCGGGCCGGGCGTGGGCATCCACCGCCTCGGCTATCCGCTTCCATTCTTCCTCGGGCAGGGCAGAGCCTAGGAACTCATCTTCGGCTATGCCGCGCTTGCCTTCGCCTGCCCAGCGCCCATGCTCGTGGCAGAGCCCGTCGTGCCTGCGGCCGAGGTCGTGGATGAGGGCTGCTGTCATGAGGTCTCGGTAGAGGTTGGGACGCAAGCCGGCGCCCGTGCGCAGGAGGCGCCTATAAAGCTCCCCGGCGAGGATCATCACTCGTAGCGTGTGGCCTCGCCCATGGATGCGCGATGGGTGGTCGAACCATGCCGGGTCTATGCGGAAGCCCCGGGGCATGGTCCAGAAATCGGATTGCCCGCTCACGGAAGGATCTGGGCCGCGTTTCTCGCCGTGGCTATGCCCGCTTTGGCCGCCGCGGCCGCCTGGCGCTCCCGCTCTTTGATCTTGTATATCTCCTCCACCGCGAACTGGAGCTTGGTCACCACGTTCTTCCGCGTGAGGGGATAGATGTAGAAAGTGTCGTCCAGGGTGGAGAGATCCAGACAGTCGCCCTTTCCGAAATAGTCGAACTCGATGTGGAGGCTGTAGAGGGAGAGGGGCTTCTTCTCTAGCCGCATCTCTTCGCCCTCGGTCTGCCGCTCCAGCACGAAGCCATCCAAGGAATGAGTGAGGGTTGCCTCTCCCAGGCGGATGTAGCCCTTGGCGTTGGGCAGGGAGTCCACCACGACCCTGTCCATGAAGAAGTAGCTGCCCTCCTCCACCTGTTTGCGCACCTGGGCGCGTTCCCATTCGAACCAGTCGGGGATATGTGAGAATTCGGTGGGGCCCGACAAGGCTTCCATCTCACCCAGTTCGGTCATGCGCCAGGTTTTGCCGCAAGCCTCGCACCAGAGCTTGTCCCCCCCCGACGCCATCCTGGATTCTGCGCCGCAGGATGGGCACTGGTAGAGCACGTGGTGCAGGCCCTTGGCCCTGTCCTTGTAGTCTATACGAATGCCGTTTTCCTTCTGCCAGCGGTAGTCGTCGTAGCGGAAGGTCTCTTCCAGGGCTGCGTTGATCTCCTCCACGCTCGCCTTTTCGATCTCTTCAGGGGTGAAGAGCCGCTTCATGGTGGCTTCTATGCGTACCTTGCGCTTTTCCAGGTTCCACACGGGCTGGGAAAGATAGTTGCCGCGCTGGATGTAGGTGACGACCGGTACCTTGAATACCTTGATGAGTTTGCCCAACGAGGAAGGGAGGACTGATTGCGTTCCAACGTATGAGTACCTCGCCTCGGGGTAGAGGGCGAGGATGGTCTTGTTGACCTCGAGGGAGTGGCGCATGTTGCGGATGAGGACGATGTCGTCGGTGAACTTGCGCTTGCAGAGGCAGCCCACCTGGCGCAGAAGCCATTCCCCGCGCAAGAAGCCGTCGATGGCCACGACGTAATTGGCGCGATGGGGGAATATGGCCCTGGTGGCCGATTTGAAATCGACGAAGGCCATGTGGTTGGATATGAAGAGGTAGGGCGGTTTGACGCTTTCCATGCCGATCTTGGTGATTTTGAGCTTGCGCTGGAAGACCTCGGGCATGGCGAGGAGCCAGGCAACGGGGGTAAGGAACCAGCGCTGGCGCACCGGTTTCCTGGCCATATCGAACTTCTTTACTTCTTTCACGTTTTCCATGGAGCCCGCCTTGCAGCTAGTTCGTGGATGGAATTGTCGGCCGGGGGGGGGCTAAAGTCAAGATCGGCACGCCAGGGGTTTCACCAGCGTGCATCCTGTCTTCCATCCTGCCGATCCTGGCATCCTGTCCCCCCTCTCGAAACGATGCTACAATGCCATGTGCGCCATCGCTACAAGCCGCGCGGCGCCGCCGCGGGAAATTGGCGCCCAGGAGGCCCCCATGTTCGGTAAGGAACCCGCTTCCGTCCAAAAGCGTACCCTCGTCGATTTCAGGAAAATGAAGGCCGCCGGCGATCCCGTGGCCTGGATCACCGCCTACGACTTCCCCCTCGCCCAGTGCGCCGAGAGCGCTGGCGTGGACATGATCCTCGTGGGGGACTCGGGCGGCATGGTCCAGCTGGGCTACCAGACCACCAACCCGGTGACCATGGACGAGATGATAGTCTTGGCCAAGGCGGCGCGCGTGGGGGCGCCCAACACCTTCATCGTGGGCGACATGCCCCAGGGCTCCTACGAGGTTTCGAAGGAGGAGGCCATCCGCAGCGCCATGCGCTTCGTCAAGGAAGCCGGCTGCGACGCGGTCAAATGCGAGGGCGGCAGGCGGATCCAGGACAGGGTGAAGGCCATGGTGGACGCTGGCATCCTCGTCATAGGGCACCTGGGCCTCACGCCCCAGAGCACGGCGTCCTTCGGGGGCTACAGGGTCCAGGGCAAAACCAAGGCGAGCTTCGAGGAGACCATGGAGGACGCCCTGGCCCTCCAGGATGCCGGCATCTGCGCCCTCCTCCTGGAAGCCATGCCCTCGGCCCCGGCGGGCAAGATAGCCAAGAAGCTCTCCATACCCGTCTATGGCATAGGAGCTGGCGACGAGGTGGACGGCCAGCTCATCATCATGCACGACCTCCAGGGCCTGTACTCCCGGTTCCGCCCCTGGTTCGCCAAGTGTTACGTGCCCCAGGCGGCCGAGCGCTTCATGCGCCACCTGGCGGCCTGCCCGGACATGCGCAAGCTTGGCCGGGACGAGCGGGCCGACGGCCTGGGCTGGATAGCCAGGGAGGCCATAGCAATCTACGTGGAGGAAGTGAAGTCCAAGGCTTTCCCCGGGGCGGCTTACAGCTACCCGATAAAGCCCGAGGAGCTGGAGGCGGTCAAGGCTTCCAAATACTGGTAAAGCGCCAAGGAGGCATACATGGACGATCTGCGGCATCTCCTCGCCATCCCCGCCGACAGGCTCCGGTCGATAAACGCGGTCCTTGCCGACCCGGATTCCCCAGCCATGAAGGAGTTCCTCGCCGTCGTGGCCAAATACGGATCTCCGGCCGAGATCAACGCCAAGGCCCGGGCCGCCCGCTCGAGGGATGCTCTTTTCGCCAAGGCCGCGGCACGTAATCCGGCCCTCGTCCGCGACCTGGAATGGCTTGAAAATCTCAGGGACGAGGGAGCTTTCGTAAGCGTAGACGAATACCGGAAATCGATCCTGGGGGACAAGGCTGCCTGCATGGCCTTCGACGATGCGAAAGCCGTCACCCTGGAGGTCTCCGCCCTCCAGTACTTCTCCTGGATCCGCCCCATGTGCGAACGGGCGGCCAACGAGGGCAGCCTGGTGCCCGGCCGCTTCATAGCGGTGAGGAAGATGAAGGAAGCCGAGGCGGACGGAGACCTGCCCGCCATCCTGGCCGCCATGGACATAATGGGCTCATCCTTCGTGGAGACC
Source organism: Rectinemataceae bacterium (assembly GCA_036567645.1). Classification (GTDB taxonomy): domain Bacteria; phylum Spirochaetota; class Spirochaetia; order Treponematales; family Rectinemataceae; genus JAPLSO01. The sequence goes on from DATCUA010000053.1 coordinate 5,473, forward strand.
TTGGACACCAAGGGCACCGACGGTTCCAACCCCCACCTGGGCGGGCCGGCCACCATCACCGGCTATTTCGGCGGCATAGGCCAGCCCAATGGCCACGCCCTGGCCTGGGTGGACGAATTCCTCTACTACTACACCAACTACGGAGTCCAGGACGTGCTCAACTTCAACGCGGGCACCATCCTGCTCGGCTTCCTCCTCTACAAGCTGGGCGTGGACATCCACTTCAAGATTTCGGTCTTCTTCGGCTCGGACAACCCCTACCACGCGCTCTGGATCATGACGGCGGCCAAGCTGTTCTCCCGCGACGACGGCTCGAGCCCTCTCGTGGGCTTCAACTGGTCCAACTCGGTGGACAACGGCACCATCGAGCGCGCCTCGCGGATTCGCCGAGACCTCGGTTTCGAGGAGGTGATCCGCTTCGAGCACCACATCACCGAAACCTACAGGAGCATCGTCATCCAGCCCTACGACAGGCTACCGGAACTCTTGGAGATCGCCGATAGGGTGCCCAACATCTCGGCCAAGCACGAAGGCGGGGACCCGGCCGTGGAAAAGACCAGGCTACACAGCTCGGACATCCTGGACTATTTCAGGGACAGGGCCGAAGTGGAGGCCTCGGGCGACGCCGAAAAGCTGGAGCTCAACTTCCTGGACAAGGTGGACGCGGCCAACCGCACGGCCCGCGCCCTGACGGAAAAGGGCTCGAGCTTCGTGGCCGCGAGGAAATTGCACGGCTAAGCCTGGCGCCTCGATCGAAAATCGTACTGGTGGAAGGGCTGCGCGACTGCGTATCGCCGCGGTGGCGCGCGCCCGTTAATTATCTTTAAAGGCTTTTTAAACGTCTCAGAATAGCCAATAAAGAGTAGGGCGAATCTCGCTCCGACCCTCCCGTTCCCTGATTTTGCCGCGAATCGCCCATGAATATATTTTCCCGAACCAGTATATTCGCCATGGAAAAACGAGGCTCGGAGGCGGAACCGCGAAGCTCGCGGAGATCCCCTCGCAGGCCGCGGTTAGGGCAGCGGTTTCTGCCGCGCTCGCGGTCCGGGCTTCTGAGAAGGGAGCGATACATGAAAAAAGCGATGGCGATTTTCTTCTGCGTTTTTCTGG
>DATCUA010000054.1:0-10264 GCA_036567645.1 Rectinemataceae bacterium
CGCCCTCGGCTCGGGGCTCGAGGAGCTGGAAAGCCGCCAGGCCCAGGCCGATATCCTGTCGGCGCAGGCCTGGGCGGCAATCCGGTAGAGACTATGCCTTCTTCTTCCCGATCGAGAGCAACAGGTTGAGCACAATGCCCACTACGGCTGCCGTGGCGATAGCGGGTAGCTGAGCGCCGAAGGCGGGGATCATACCGTTGGGGAAGCCGTAGGTGCCGCCCAAGCCCACCACGAGGATGACGGCTATCACGGCCAGGTTGCGCGCGTCGAAGAGGTCGACCTTCTTGTTGATCATGATCGCCACGCCCTGCGCGCCTATGACGCCGAAGAGGTAGATGCAAGCGCCGTTGATGACGGAGCCGGGCACCGACCGGATGAGGTTGGCCAGGGGCTGGATGAACGACAGGAGGATGGCCATGATGGCCGCCCCGCCCAGGACCTTCACGGAAAAGTTCTTGGTGATGGCCATGGTGGAGATGTTCTCGCCGTAATTCGTGCCCGCCGGGCCGCCGAAGAGGGAGGCCACGATGTCTCCGAGCCCGTCTCCCACCAGGTTGAGGCCGAGCTTGTCGGCTATCCTGTACTCTTTCTTGCCCTTGCGCTTGGCGAGGTCGTTGACGTAGATGTCCAGCTGGAAGAGGTGGGCGGTCGACTCCGGTATTGTGGCTATGGCTATAGGCATGATGGCCGCCACGGCCGCCCAGTTGGGCATGGGCAGGGTGAAGTGGGGAAGCTCCACCACGGTGCCTGTCCAGATGGACGCGAAGTCCACGAGCCCGAGCGGTATGGACACGGCGTAGCCGACGAGGATGCCGAAGAGGATGGGCAGCTGACCCGCCACCCCCTTGAGGTAGACGGAGAACGCTATGGTGGCGAACAGGGTCACGAGGGCCGCGATCCAGGCCTTGTCGTTGGCCGCTCCATTGGAGAAGCCAGCGGCGCTCGTTATGGCCACTCCCGCCAGGGAGATGCCGATGACCATGGCTATCGAGCCCGTCACGGTGGCCGGCAGGGCCTTCTCTATCACCTCCATGCCGAAGCGGCTCACGATGAGGCCGGCGGCTATGGAGACCAGGCCCGACATTATAATGCCCCACTGCGCTTGGGAAATGAGGGCATCTGAAGCCACCTGGCCGAAGCTGGCGCCCGTGATGCTGACGATGGCCGCGATGTAGGAGAAGCTGGAGCCGTAATAGAGGGGAATCTTGCCTTTGGTGACGAACAGGAAGGCGAGGGTCGCGAGCCCGCTCGCGAAGATCGTCGTCGAGATATGGAACCCCGTCAGAAGGGCTACCGTCACCGTTGCCGGAAACATCACGAGCAGTTGCTGGAACGCGAACACCAGCAGCTTGCCCGTCGACGGGGTTTCGTCCGGCAGGTAACCCGAAATCTTCTCCGCGCCTTTCGCAGCGCTCTTCGCCATGTATCCTCCCTTGGCCCGTAATCCGGACCTCGGGATTACATACTATATGAATACTCATGCTTTTTGTAAGGCTCAGAAAGGGCCCGCGCGGTGAATTTAACGATTTTTATCCGTTTTTCCAGTTCTCCACTGCCTGCTCGAGCGCCCGCCTTCGGGATAGGAGGCAGGCCTTGCGCTCCTTCGGCCGCATTTGCGTTTTTGCATCGCCGCTTCTATCATTGGTTGTACATGGAAAAATCCGAGCCTCCGTATGGCGTCGTCGCGCTGGCGATCCTGGTCGTCATCGTCCTTCCGGCGCTCCTCATCCTCGAAGGCTTCCTCCTCTTCCATGCCCTCACGGAAAACCTGGTAATAATCATCAATATTATACTCTTCATCATCGGCACGCGGACCTATCGATATTCCAAGGACTCGAAGCTCCTGTTCATGAGCACGGCTTTCATCTTCGTCGCCTCGCTGGGCGTTTTCCATACGCTCACCTACAAGGGGGTGAACCTCATTGCAGGAGTGGATGCGAGCATGGCTACCCAGTTCTGGATAGCGAGGCGCCTTCTCGAGTCGGCGTGCATCCTCGGCGCAACCTACGTTGGCAAGAGGGAATTCTCCTTTCTCCGCCTGAACCTCCTCTTTTTCGCTATCACCCTCGCCCTCGTCCTGTCCATCTTCGGAGGCTGGTTCCCGGCCTGCTACGTAGAGGGCATAGGATTGACGACGTTCAAGAAGCTGGCCTCCTACACGATCATCGCTCTCAACATCTTCGCCTTGTTCCGGCTCAAGACCTTCGGCGCTTCCCCACACGACCTGTTCAAAAAGGTGGTCGGCTGGGCTCTGGGCCTGAGCGCGGCCGCCGAATTCATGTTCACTCTCTACTCCTCCGTGTACGACGAGTTCAATGTGATCGGACACCTCCTCTACCTCTTCTCGAGCGGGCTTCTCGTCGTCTACGTCGTGCGCAAAGGCCTCGACCAACCTTACGACTCCATGTTCAAGGAAGTGTACGAAAAGGCCATTCGCGACCTTCTGACAGGTCTCTACAATAGACACGGTTTCGAGGAGATGGCCCACGCCTCATTCGAACGGGCCAAGCGCTTTCCCGCAGCTTTCACCCTAGTGCTGATGGATCTGGACAACTTCAAGAGCATCAACGACGATTTCGGCCACGCCGAGGGCGATCTAGCACTCGTGGAGTTCGCCAGGCTCCTCAAAGAATCCTTCCGCGAATACGACCTCGTGGCCAGGCTGGGAGGGGACGAATTCGTCGTCCTCATGGAGGACGGCATAGACCTGGCCCAGGCTGCTATCCGGAGACTGGAAAAGAACACGGAAATCTGGAAGCTCAAGGATCCGAGGCGAGAAAAGCTCGGCCTCACATTCGGGACCTCGCTCCGTCCCGCGGGCTCGGATCGCGGCTTGGGCGAACTCATAACCGAAGCCGACGCCATGCTTCTCGAGGAAAAGTCCCGGAAACGCCAGGAGAAGGTCCAGCAAGGCGTCCGTGCGGACGAGTATCGCTAATCGAGGACTTGCGACATCCTCACGACCGGAAGCACCAATCTCGAAGGCGCTACTCCTCCCAGGTGAACCGCATTGAAGGCGACCCTGTATCCCCTCGCCATCCCTTCTGGCTCACCCGTGTTCGGATTCGCGTCGAAATGCGGAAAATTGGAGCTTGAAAGGTCCAGGCGTATCTTGTGGCCTTTTCGGAACAGGTTGGATGTGGGGAACGCCTCGATCTCGATCCTGTACGTTTTCCCCGGCTCCATGAGCTCGGGATGCTCCCACGAGTTCCTGTACCTGGCCCTCAGTATTCCATCCGTGAGGTTCATGGCGAACCCGCGGGGATAATCGGCGCTGGGCGGATAGAGATCGATCAACTTGAACGTGAAGTCCGTATCCGGGCAATCGGAAGAGACATTGAGGAAAAGCGTAACCGGGCCGGTGATTTCTGTATCTTCCTCCAGGACTTCTGTCTCGAAGACGAGTACGTCGGGCCGGGATGCCAGGGGCAGGAAGGGCGGCGCGCATCCGAAAAAGCGGGGATCTTCCACTTGGTCGAAGGCTCCGCCCCGCATTATGGGCTCGCCCGAGGTTATTGTACCTCCGATGGAGGGCACGGGACGGGATGGATCGTAGCGATAGCCGATGCGAGTCTCCGGTCTCGGGGGCTTCGAGCCCTCGGCGCCGGCGGGTACGGGATCCAGTGTGCCATCTTCCCTGAGTTCATAGCTCCGCCATTCGGTGCCTGGAAGCGGCCAGGCATCGGCTTCCCTCCACTGGCCGCCATGGACCAGCCGCCCGTCAGCGTTTTTCCTGCCCGAGCCTCCGCCCATCCTGAAGTAGCGGACTTCGGCGGATGGTCTCGTCCGTCCTGTTTCGCCCCCTCGCGGAGGCTTGAGCCAGCGATCGAAGAACTCGAGCCGGAGCTCCAAGAAGCTGGGCGCGAGAGAGCCTTCGAGAGGCGCCGACGGACCGAAGTCCACGTCTCCAGCGTAGCTCAGGCAGCGGTCCCCGTGAGTCCATGGGCCGAGGATGAGGCTTACCGGGCCTTTGCCTCGGGATTTCATGCCCAGGTAGTTTTCGGTGGCGGTTCGGGGGTACGGGTCGTACCAGCTGGACATGAAGACGGCTGGTACGTCGGCCATTCCGTCCATGAAGGCCTTGGAGCAGATCCCCAGCTTTCGCCAGTACTCGCCGTATGCGCCATTGCGCCATTGCTCCAAGAGGTAGTCCTCGAACTCGGGGAGCCAGCGCAGGGGAGATTGGCCTTTTCTCCACGGCAGACGCGAAAACCATGCTTCGATATTCTCCATCTCGGCCTCGAGCGCGGCCTTCACGAGGGGATTGGATGCGGCTTCCGGACTCTGGATCGCCTGCCGCATGGCCCAGGTGGCCTGCTTCAGCTCGAAGGCTCCGCCCTGGCGGATTCCTCCTTGGTACGCGTCATGGAAGCCCCCCGAGTCGACGAACATGGCCTTGAGGGCTGGAGGAGCCAAGCAGGCGGCGGCCATCTGGGTATGGGCCGCGTAGGAAAGGCCCATGGTGCCCACAGTGCCGTCGCACCACGGCTGAGCCGCTATCCACTGGATCGTGTCGTAGCCGTCCTCGCCCTCGGAGAGGTATTTGGTGAATTTCCCCTCAGATCCGTGAGTTCCGCGGCAATCCTGATAGATGACGGCATACCCCCGGGCGGCAAAAAAGCCGGCTACCTCGGCCCTCCCCATGGGCCTGGGGTCCGCCACGCTGCGTTCGGATCGGGATGGGATGGTCTTGCCGTAGGGAGTTCGCTCGAGGATAGCCGGGAAAGCTCCGGCTCCCTTCGCCGCGGGCAGGTACACGTCGGTCGCCAGCCTCGTCCCGTCCCGCATCGGAACCATGATGTCCGAATGGAGGATGAAGGCTGGGTGATCGGCATCTCCCAGGCGCTCGCGGTCTCGGGCCATCTTTATAGCCCCCTAGGTTCCCGCCCGGTTCAGGTGGCAGGCCGATCTCCTGCCGGGAGCTATCTCCTCCAGCTTGGGAACCTCCTCCCTACACCTGGGCATGGCATGGGGGCAGCGGGGATGGAAATGGCAGCCCGGGGGCGGATCGAGAGGAGAGGGTATTTCCCCGCGTATGGGATTGTACCGGGCCTTCCTGTCCTCCAGCTTGGGAACCTCTCGCAGGAGGGCTTTGGTATAGGGATGGTTGGGATCTCCGAAGATTTCTTCGGTTCCGCCTTCTTCTACCAAGCGGCCCAAGTACATCACCATGACCCTGTCGGAGATATGCTTCACGACCCCTATGGAATGGCTCACGAAGAGGTAGCTCAGGGACAGCTCCTGGCGGAGCTTCATGAACAGGTTGAGGATCTGGGCTTGTATGGAGACATCCAAGGAGGCCACAGCCTCGTCGGCCACGATGAACTCGGGCTGGACGGCCAGGGCCCGCGCTATGCCCACCCTCTGCCTTTGGCCTCCCGAAAACTGATGGGGATAGCGATCCATGTAGGCAGGATCCAAGCCGCAGCGCATGAGGGTTTCGGCAACCCATTCCTTCTGGCCCTCGCGAGAAACCAGCCCATGGACGAGAGGCGCCTCCCCCACGATGTCCCTCACCTTCATCCTGGGATTGAGGGAGGCGTAGGGATCCTGGAAGATCATCTGTATCTTGAGCGCCGCCTTCCTCTCCTCCCGGCTCCGCGCGCGGGCGGGATCGACCCCCTGGAAGAGCACGCGGCCCGACGTGGGGGGTATCAATCCTGCCGCCATTCTGCCCAAGGTCGATTTGCCGCAGCCGGATTCGCCTACAAGCCCTACTACCTCTCCCTTGGCTATGGAGAAATCGATCGAGTCCACGGCATGGACTGCCCTGTTCGAAATCTTGGCGCCCAATCTTCGGGCTATCTTTTCGGAAAGATCGAGTTCTTTGGAGAACACCTTGGATAGATTTTGCGCTTGCAGGATCATACCGGCTCCTCCTCGGGATGGGGATGGAAGCATCGGCAGGTCCGGTTCTCTCCCAATACAAGCTCTTCTGGCTGGTTATCGCAGGAGGCATCAGCCCTGGGGCAGCGCTCCTTGAAGGCGCAACCCGAGCCGAGCGAAAGCGGCGAGGGCATCATGCCCGGAATCTGGTAGAGTTCGCTTCCTTTGCGAGTCCTGGAGGGAACCGAGCGGATCAATCCTCGCGTATAGGGGTGACGCGGGTGATCCAGGATATCGTCCACGCTGCCCCGCTCCACTATCTTGCCCGCGTACATGACGCAGATATTGTCCACCAGCCCCGCCACCACGGACAGATCGTGGGTTATCCAAATGAGCGATGTCCCGCTCTGGGCGCAGAGCGAGCGCATCTCGTGCAGTATCTGGGCCTGGATGGTGACATCCAGGGCCGTGGTAGGCTCGTCGGCTATGATCAGGGAAGGCTGGTTCAGAAGGGCTATGGCTATGCACACCCTCTGCCGCATCCCGCCCGAGAACTGGTGGGGATAGGACGCGAGCCTCTCCTCGGCCGCCGGTATACCCACCTTGGCCAGCGCGGCAATGGCCATAGAACGCGCCTCTTCCTTCGATACCCGGGAATGGGCCAGCACGGCTTCCACCATCTGGGTTTCCACGCGCAGCACGGGATTGAGGGTCATAAGGGGGTCCTGGAAAACGGCAGCTATCTGGGAGCCCCGCAAGGATCTGCGCCTCTCCTCGCTCGCCGTCCGCAGGTTCTCGCCCTTGAAGAGTATTTCCCCATCCACGACCCTGCCAGGCTCGTCCACCAGCCCGAGAATGGAAAAACCTGTCACGCTTTTCCCCGATCCGGATTCCCCCACCAGACCCAGGATCTCCCCCGGCTCAAGGGAAAAGGATACGTCATCCACCGCCTTGACCACTCCGGCCTTGGTGAAAAAGTGCGTCTTCAAGCCCCGTACCTCGAGGGTCGCGGGTCGGCCGGCCGATGCTTCGTTACCCATGCCGCCCCCTCATCGCTTGAGCCGGGGATTGAGCACATCCCTGAGCCTGTCGCCCATCATGTTGAGGGAGACTATAACAATCACCAGGGCTATACCTGGATAGAAGCTGATCCAGTACTTCCCCGACAGGAGATAGCGGAAACCATTGGATATCAGGAGCCCCAGGGACGGTTCCGTGATCGGTAGCCCTATGCCGAGGAAGCTCAAGGTGGCCTCGGTGGAAATCGCCCGAGCCACCATCGTGGTGGCTATGACGATGATAGAAGGAAGGACATTGGGTAGAAGGTGGCGGAAGATGATCCTCGCCTCCCCGAGGCGCAAGGCGCGGGCCGCCTCTATGTACTCCCTGTTCCTCTCCGCCATGGCGCTCCCCCTCGCCGACCTGGCGAAGTAGGCCCAATGCACGATCACAAGGGCGAGGGTGATCTTGTCCACCCCCTGCCCCAGGATCACGAGGAGCACCAGGGCTATGAGGAGGGCCGGAAAGCTGAGCTGGAGATCGACTACCCGCATGAGGAACGTTTCGAACTTTCCCCCCTTGTAGGCCGCTATCAGACCCAGGGAGGTCCCCAGGGCGAAGGCTAGAAGCGTGCTGACCACGCCCACGGAGAGGCTGATCCTGAGCCCGTAGAGTATGGCCGAGAGCATGTCCCTGCCCTGCTCGTCCGTGCCCAGGACGTAGGTCATTCCGGAAAAGCTTTCCGACATTGGTTCCAGGGTTCCATCGAGCAGTTCGAGCTTCGCCAGGTCGTACGGATTCTGCGGAGCGAGCTGATTCGCGAAAAGGGCGGCCAGGACGAATATCGCCACTATGGCGAAGGCTATCACCGCCATCGGGCTTTCGGCGTACTCGGCCACGGCTCTGCCGAAGGGCCTGTCTTTGAAGGCTATGCCTTTCATGCCCGCTCCTCCAGCCTGACCCTCGGATCGAGGAGGGAATACACGATATCGACGACCAGGTTGATCGTGATGAACATGATGACGATCATCATCAGGTAGGCCACGATCACGGGCCTGTCCAGGGTGGATATGGAGTCTATTATGAGCTTGCCCATGCCTGGCCAGGCGAAGATGGTCTCCGTTACCGTAGCGAAGGCTATGGTCCTGCCGAACTCCAGGCCGAGCACGGTTATTATGGGTATGAGCGTATTCTTGAGCACATGGACGAGCACTACCCTGGAGGATTTCAATCCCTTGGCCTTGGCGTATTTGACATAATCGCTCCGGATCACTTCCTGGGTTCCGGCCCTCGTCAGCCGGATGATGAGCGAAAGCTTGAAGAATGAGAGGTTGATGGCGGGAAGAATCATGTGCTTTATCCCATCCCAGGTGAGAAAGCTCACGGGGATGCCCAAGATATCCACCGTCTTTCCTCTGCCCGATGCGGGAAGCCAGCCCAGCATTACGGCGAACACCATCACCATCATCAGCCCCAGCCAGAACACCGGAACGGAAAAGCCGAAAGCCGAAACCCCCATGATGATCTTGGAGAAGAGGGATGCGGGCTTGAAGCCCGCGTACAGGCCCAAGGGAATCCCCAGGAGTATCGTTATGAAAAGCGCCGCGAAAGCCAGTTCGAGGGTAGCGGGAACTCGCTCGAGTATGAGCTTCAAGGCCGACTCGTTGAACTTGAAGGAATTGCCCATATCGCCTTTGAGCGCATTGGACAGGAAAAGCCCGTATTGGGCGTACAAAGGCTTGTCCAGCCCGAAATGCCGGACTATCGCCGTCCGTTCCGCCTCGGTGGCGTCCGGGGCGATGAGTATGTCGGCGGGGTTTCCTATGGCGTAAACGCCCAGAAAAACCAACACCGACATCACCAGAACGAGGACTATGCTCTGGAGAAGTCTCCTGATAATGAACACTGTCATGGCATGGACACCTCATCCAGCGCCAGAAGTCCCTGCCGCCCGAGCCTGTCCGGCTGCAAAGCGGCAAGGACTGGCGCGGAACCTTATTTGACTATGGTAACCTTGTTGGCCAGCGTGTATTCGTCCATCCTCGGCTCGTAAGAAAGGCCCTTTCTCACCGCCCAGGTCAGGGTCTGGAAGTAGAGTGGGATGATGGCCTGATCTTTTTCGAAGGCGACGCGGGCGGCTTCCTGCAGGTACTGTTCCCGCTTGTCCTCATCGCTCTCGATAGAGGCGGCTTTGATGTACTTGTCGAATTCCGGGTTGGAATAGCGGCCGCGATTGTTGGCTCCCATACCCGATGCGGCGTCATAGGTCGCCAGCACCGCCGTCATGCCTCTCGCCGCGTCGCCTGTCGTGTTGCCGAATCCCATCAGGAAGATGGAATACTCGAGCTTGGTCGCCGCGGTGCTGAAGACGCTGTAGGGCAAGGCCTGGACTTTGACATCCAAGCCTATGCGGGCGAAGAACTGCCCAACGGTCTGGGCCACCTGCTCGTCGTTCAGGTAGCGGTCGTTGGGCGAATGGAGGGTGATGGAGAACCCGTCCGGGTATCCGGCTTCCGCGAGAAGCCTCTTGGCCTTCTCAACGTCGTAGGGATCGGGAAGGATATCGGGCACATAGCCCACCATGCCCTCGGGAACGAACTGGCCCGTGGGCACCGCCGCGCCGTTCAGGATCCTCGAAACCAGAGCCTCGCGGTTGATCGCTAGCGAGAGCGCTTCTCGAACCCTGGGATCCTTGAGAGGGTTCTTGTCCAGGGGCTTTCCGTCCTTTCCCGACACGAAAGGAGACTTGTCCCTATTGGAATCCATGTGGATGTACATGAGGGTCACGCCCGGCTTGGAAACCAGATGCACCCGGGGGTCCTTGCGCAGCCTTTCCTGGTCCACGGGAGACACGTTGTCGATGATGTCCACGTCCCCGGCCAGGAGAGCCGCCACCCGGGAGGGGTCGTTCGTTATCGGGCGGAAGATCACCCGATCGAAAGAGGATTTCTGCCCCCAGTAGTTCGGGTTCTTTTCCACTACCAGCCTATCCCCGCGCACCCATTCCACGAACTTGAAGGGGCCGGTGCCCACCACATACTTGCCCTTGTTGAAATCGTCGAGCGTGGCGTTCTCGGGCGTGGTGGAAGGAAGCACGTATATGAAGGTGAGATCTATAGGAAGCTGTGGCGAAGGGGTCTTCAGGAGTATGCGCACGGTGTATTTGTCCACCGCCACCACGTCCTTTATGGCCGCCACGTTGCGCTTGTAGCTGGAGGGGGAATCGGGAACCCTGGGAATGCGCTTGATGCTGAATACCACATCGTCCGATCCGAAGTCTTTTCCGTCGTGGAACTTCACTCCCTGCCTCAACTTGAGTTCCCAGGTGAGGGGGTCGAGCTCCTTCCACGAAAGGGCGAGGCTGGGAACCATGCGCAAGTTCTGGCTTCGAGTGACAATGGTCTCGAAGATCTGCTGGGAAGCCTGCTGGGTAGCTCCC
>DATCUA010000055.1:0-4773 GCA_036567645.1 Rectinemataceae bacterium
ACCCGGAAGCGGTCGCCGACCCGGCTTGGATTGTCGATCCGACGGGGAGCCCGTCTATGAAGGCGCGGATTTTTGGGGAGATGTTGGCGTAGGATGCTGCGTCGATCGTGATGTTGAAGACCGATCCGGCGGCAACGAGGATCGAAGAGCAGAGCCTGGATAGGTCGTCGAGCACTCCCGCCCAGTCGGACTCTATCCTGTGGGCGAGTTCCCTGAGGAAGAAGAGCTGTTCCACGCCCCCTATGCGGTCTGAGATGGAATCGGCCCGAGTGAGCCTGGACTTGAGCCGGAGCGCGAGGATCCTGTGGCCGGAGGGTACGAGAGAGGATTCGGCCTGGGCTTTTTCCTCGAGGACGATCTGCTTGAATCTCTCTTTGGCATCCAGGTTTGGGGACAGGAGAATGATACGGAGCAGATCGAGAAGGCTGTCGGTTTTGGGCGCTAGGGTTTTTGCCCGAATGATGAACCGCGATACCGGCTCGATTCGGTTCCATGACGAGACCGCGAGCGTGGAAGCGCCTATGCCTCCAGTCTCCTTTCCTATCTTCCTGTTGAGGGCTATGTAATCCAAGTTACCCGCCCCCATCTCCAGAAGAACCCTCCCGAGGAGGCCGACATAGGGGATGAGCCCCTCATCGACGGCGTCGAGGGGGAATGCCATGTCGAAATAGAGGATGGAGCTTGTGGGGAGGTTGTGGAAGAGGATTGTCGAGTTTCCGTATCCATGGACTTCGCAGGGAAGGGGCGACGCGTCTCGGGGCAGATCGGCGAGGCCGAGGGATGGAATGGTGGCGAGAGCTTCGGGGCTGTCCGGCTTTTCCTGCTTGATCCGGAGCCGCTCCGCGGTTTCGCGTATAGCAGCCAGTTCATGGGGCTTAAGCGAAGACGCGGCTTTGGTCAGGGCATCGCGTTCGGCTGCTGCGCGGAGATTTCCCGCCTCAGGATCGGGGAGGAGGGTTACGATGGAGCGGTGGGTATTTTCCAGGAGGAACTGGTGGATCAGGTACTCGAAATAGCCTGGTGAGGCGAGCTTGGCCTTGATGGACGAAAGGGAGGACTCGAAGGCGAGGGCGTCTAGGGGGTTTTTGTCGTAGAGCCAGTCCCCGAGCGCCTCCAGCATGATAGCCAGGCCGCGGGGGAAGCGCCCCGTGTTCTTTTCCCGCAAGGCGAACTCGACCGTGTTCATGGAAGCCGCGACTGCATCGGGATCGATGCCTTTTCCAGCCAAGTCTGCCAACACGGAGAGGACAATATCCCGCACTTTAACGGCGTTGGATGGATCGACACCTTTCAGGCCCACCGAAAAAGCTTGCTGTCTGAGTTCGGCCTCGAGTCCGAATCCGGCGAGATCCTCGCCGAGGCCGGAATCGATGAGGGCCACCCGCAAGGGGGATGAGGGCGTGCCGATGAGTATGTGGGAGAGGATGGAGAGGGCGAGCTTGGTCTCCGAGCTTCCGTCTAGGGGCAGAACCCAGTTGACTGCCGTCCATGCCTTGGGGTCCGAACCCTCGTAGGTGGAGACGAGCTCGACGGGGGAGGAGAAGGGTTCCTGGATGCCGGGCATGGAGTCGATATCCAGCCGGGCGTAAGGAGAAAGCCAGCGCTCCATGATAGCGAGGCGTTCTTCGGGATCGTCATCGCCATAGAAATAGATGAAGGCGTTGGATGGGTGGTAGTAGGTTTCATGGAAGCGCTTGAACGAAGAGTAGTCCAGGCTCGGGATGACGGCCGGATCTCCGCCGGAATCGAGGCCGTAGGCTGTGTCGGGGAAGAGGGACCTGCGGCAGAGGTCGTCGTGGATGTCGTCGGGATCGGAGTACGCGCCCTTCATCTCATTGTAGACAACGCCCTTGTATGAAAGCTCCCCCGTGCCGGGATCCATCTCGTAATGCCATCCTTCCTGCATGAAGGTGTCTTCCGAGATGAGGGGATGGAAGACGGCGTCCAGGTATACATCGATGAGATTGTAGAAGTCTTTGGTGTTCGTGGAGGCGAGCGGGTAGACGGTCTTGTCGGGGTAGGTGAAGGCGTTGAGGAAGGTGTTGAGCGAGCCTTTCATGAGCTCTACGAAAGGCTCCTTGACCGGATATCGCCTGGATCCGCACAGGACGGAGTGCTCGAGGATATGGGCCACGCCATCGGATCGGGTCGGAGGTGTCCGAAAGGTTATCCCGAAGGCCTTGTTCTCGTCCGAATTCTGGAGAGAGAGAAGCCGTGCTCCAGTGGCTTCGTGTTCGTAGAGGCAGGCTTTGGAATCGAGTTCGGGGATAAAACGGGTTTCCTTGAGTGCGAACGGCATTATTTCTCCTTGGCGGGGCGCGAAGCCCTCTGGGATTCGAATGCGAGTCGGGCGAGAGCATTGGCCGCAGCGAGTCCGGCAGCGAGGGCGAAGGCGGTCATGAGGGTAGAGACGATGATATCCACCGATTCTCCAGGGGAACCTTCCAGAGTGCTCAGCATCGAATAGTACATCCCTCCTCCCGGCACGAGGGGGATTATGGAGGCTATCATGTAGACGGTGGCCGGCCTCTTGCGGAAAAAGGCGGCCAGTTCGCTGTAGATACCCGCGGCGAGGGCGGCGAAGAAAGAGGCGAAGGCGGGGGACCCGAGGGGCGGGAGGAGTACCAGCACAGCCTGGCCGGCGGCCGCCCCGGCGGCGGCGAGGATGATGTCGGCAGAGCGGAGTCCGAAGAGCACGGCGAATCCCGAGGTTGCGGCGGCAGCGTAGAAGGGCTGGAGGAGACTCACGAGGACGCTCCGGGGAAGAAGAGCTTGAGCAAGGCCAGGGCTCCGCCTGCTCCCGCCGATATCGCCGCTGCGGTGAGAAAGGCGTCAGCTCCCCTGGCTATTCCGGCGACGAGGTCTCCAGCGATGATGTCGCGGATGGCATTGGTTATGGCTACTCCCGGTACGAGGAGCATGATGACGCCGATGATGGTCGTGTCCGACTCTATGGGGATGCTGATGAGCTTGAGAGCCTGGACAGATGCCGCGGCGAAGGCTCCGCCGGCGAGAGTGGTCACGAAGTCCGGGAGCTTGAGCCTGGCGAGCCCGATGAGGAGGATGGATAGACAGGCTCCAGATGCGCTTGCCGCCGAAGCCTCAGCCGGACCGCCACCGAAGAGAAGGGTGAAGAAGCCGGCGCCGAGGGCAGAGGCGAGGATCTTGACCCAGACGGGCCTGTCGGCGAGCCGCTCGGCGAGATCCAGGCGCTTGGCGGCTTCGAGCATGTCTATCCTGTCGGAGGAGAGATCCCGAACGAGTGTGTTGATGAGGGAGACGCGTTCCAAGTTCATGCCCCGCTTCTTGACTCGCCGGACGATGGAGTGCACCTTGCCGTCCATCGCGACGAACGAGAGCATGAGGCCCGTGCTGGTGGCGAAGCATTCGGCTTCCATCCCGCCTTGGGAGGAGAGGATGCGCATGGCTACTTCTTCGGCTCTGTAAGTCTCTCCGCCACTTTCGAGCATGAGGCGGGCGGCATCTGCGGCGAACAGGAGGAGGTCTTCAGGTTGCACTGTCCAATACTACCCATGGCATGGGATTAGGGCAAGATCGAGGAATGGCGAGGGTTGGATCGGCGCGCTTCCTGCGAACGAGAGCCGCGGCTGGACTACCGCTCGCCGGCAATGCTGGGTATGATGATTGTTCGAAGGAATCGAATCCTCGTTTCGGAGGCTCGAGGGAATGCTTTTTTTCAGGCTCTTGCTCCTGGCTTCGGTTGTCGTCTATCTGTTCCTGGCCATTCTCTTCATCATCAAGAAAACGCGGCTTTCCCTGCTCTTTTCCCTGGCCTGCATATCCGTCCTAATTTATAGTGCCGGCTATTCCTTCGAACTCGGTTCGTCCGGAATAGAAGAAATCCGATTTTGGCTGAAGATCGAGTACTTCGGGCTCGCCCTGGTGCCCGGGCTCTGGTTCATATTCGCCTTCAACATCAATGTTCGGAAAGAGCCCGATCCTCTGCTCACCTGGGTAGTTCTCATTCCGGCATTTCTCACGATAGTCGCGACATCGACGAACGAGTTCCATCATCTCTATTATCGGGACATCACTTTTCTCGCCGTGGACGGAGCCCTGGTTGCGCAGTTGAGAAAAGGACCGCTGTATTACTGCTTTATAGCATACTCCACCATCCTTATTTTCCTAACGCTCTGGCTGTTTTTCAGGCAATGGAAAAAGTCAGGCTCAGGGTTCAGGAGCGGAAGTTTCAGGCTTTTCCTCGCCTCATTGTCCGTCCTGGGATTCCAGGGCGTGTACCTCCTCGGCTTCTCTCCCTACAACATCGACCTGACGTCCCTGGGCTTCATCTTCGCTTCCATAGCCGCGGCCTTCGCCGTTTTCGACAACGATTTCCTGAAAGCCGACGAACTGGTGAAGAGCGTCGTATTCTCGGGAATAAGCGAAGGCATCATCGTAGTGGACGCCAAAGGCAGGATTTCTGACTACAACAAAGCGGGGGGCAGGCTTTTCCCCTGGCTCAACCCCGATTCCCTAGGCTCGAATCTACGTGATTCGAAGCAGGGAGAAGCGCTCGAAAATGCGGCACGGGCTGGCCGAACCCTCGTCGTAGCCGAAGAGACGAGGAAGCGCTATTTTGAAGCTGCTGTCCAAGACCTGGGCGAGGGCTTGAAGGTGCTCGGCAAAGTCTATGTGGTCAAGGACGTCACTGCCATCCGGAGAGTGCTCCGCAGGCTATACCATCTAGCCAATTTCGATACGCTCACCAAGGTCTTCAACAGGAGGAGATTTTTCAACGAGGCGGCCAAGGAG
>DATCUA010000056.1:0-11185 GCA_036567645.1 Rectinemataceae bacterium
GGCGTCTTCGTTCTTGTCCTGGTTGTAGACCATGCCCTGGTAGATCCAAACCTTCACGCCGATCTTGCCGAAGGTGGTTTGAGCCTCGTAGAAGCCGTAGTCTATGTCGGCGCGAAGGGTGTGCAGAGGGATGCGGCCTTCCTTGAGCTCCTCGGTCCTGGACATATCCGCACCGCCGAGGCGTCCCGAGACGCGAATCTTGCATCCCTGGGCCCCGCCCTTGATTGCGTTGGATATCGCCATCTTGAGGGCCTTGCGGAAGGAGCCTCGCCCCTCCAGCTGCCTGGCTATGTTCTGGGCAACCACCTGGGCGTTGGTATCGGTCTTCTTGATCTCCTTGATCTTGATCTGGACCTTCTTGGTCGCGACCTTCTGGATTTCCAGACCGATACGCTCGATATTCGCGCCCTTGACGCCGATGAGGACGCCGGGGCGGGCGGTATGGATGACGACCGTTATCCTCTGAGGATGGCGGATGATCTCTATGTCGGAAACGTCGGCGCCCTTGACTTCGGGGAGCTCATAGATCCGCTTGCGGATATGGAGATCCTCGTGGAGGGTCTTAGCGTAGTCGCGAGGCTCCACGTACCAGCGAGAACTCCAGTCCTTGTTGATCCCGATGCGAAGTCCGATCGGATTTACTTTCTGACCCACCTTAGGCCTCCGACTTCTTGCCGATTTCTTCGACGACGCAGGAAATGTGGCACATCCTCTTTACGAGCATGTCCGCCCTCCCTCGGGCGCGGAACCAGACCCTGCGCATCCTCGGGCCTTCCTCTATCCTCAGCTCCTTGATGTAGAGCATATCCTCGCCGAGCTTTCGGTTGCGGTTGAGGGCGTTGGAAGCGGCCGAGACCACCACTTTCTTGATGAGCCTGGCGCCCTTGTGGGGCAGGTTGTCCAGGATGGCTATCGCATCCTCGTAGGGTTTCTGCCTGACCAGGTCGGCCACGGGGCGAACCTTCGTCGGTGAGGCCAGGAGCCATTTGGCCGTAGCCCGGTAAACGGTCGTATCTGCCATGGTCAAACCCCTATTTCTTCTCGGCTTTTTTGTCGCTGCCGGCATGCCCGCGGAATATGCGGGTGGGAGCGAACTCGCCGAGCTTGTGGCCGACGAGGTTCTCGGTCACGTAGACCGGAACCCACGTCTTGCCGTTATACACCGAGATGGTCTGGCCGACCATTTCGGGGATAATCGTAGATGTCCTGGAGTAGGTCTTAACCATCTTCTTGTCTCCGGACTTGCTTGCGTCGACCACTTTCTTGTACAGGCTCTTCTCGATGAAGGGCCCCTTCTTGACGGACCTTGACACGAGTGTGCTCCTATCTCACTTGCGGCGCTTCGTGATGAAGCGACCAGACGGCTTGTGGTTATCGCGCGTCTTGTAACCCTTGGCCGGCTGGCCCCAGGGAGAGACGGGCTGCTTGTATCCCTTACCTCGACCCTCGCCGCCGCCATGGGGGTGGTCGACAGGGTTCATGACCGTGCCTCGCACCGTGGGGCGGATTCCCAGCCAGCGGGTGCGGCCGGCTTTGCCGATGCGCTCGTTCATGTGCTCTTCGTTGCCCACGGCGCCTACCGTGGCTATGCACTTCTTGAACACCATGCGCAACTCGCCCGAGGGCAGTTTGAGGACGATATAGTCGCCCTCGACTCCAGCCAGCAGGGCGGAAGCCCCGGCCGAGCGTGCGAGTTGTCCACCCCTGCCCAGGGTGAGCTCCACATTGTGGACAGTGAAGCCGAGAGGGATGTTCTCGAGCGGAAGGGCGTTGCCGACTTCGAGCGAAGCGGTCGGGCCAGACATTATCTGCCTGCCCACCGTCAAGCCTTTGGGG
Source organism: Rectinemataceae bacterium (assembly GCA_036567645.1). Classification (GTDB taxonomy): domain Bacteria; phylum Spirochaetota; class Spirochaetia; order Treponematales; family Rectinemataceae; genus JAPLSO01. The sequence goes on from DATCUA010000056.1 coordinate 1,837, forward strand.
CTGAGGATGTAGCGCTTTTCGCCGTCGGCGTAGGTGATGAGGGCGATGTTCGCGCTGCGGTTGGGATCGTACTCTATGGAAGTGACGGTTCCGGGAATCCCGAACTTGTTCCGCTTGAAATCGATGATCCTATATTTGCGCTTGTGCCCGCCGCCGTGATGCCGGACCGAGATCCTCCCGTTGGAGGCGCGGCCGCCCGTCGAGGGCTTGCCCTTGGTCAGGGCCTTTTCGGGATTGCTCGCGTTGGTGGTGATCTCTTCGTTCACAACCTGGATGCGATGTCGGAGGCCCGGCGTGTTGGGCCTGAAGGTCTTAATACCCATGGGTTCCCCTTATTCCTCAGGCGCCTTCGAAGACGCGGATAGTCTCGCCCTTCTGGAGCTTGACGATCGCCTTCTTCCACTCGGCGGTGCGGCCGGCGCGGCCCCTGAGCCGCTTCGGCTTGGACGCCACGTTGATGACCCTGCAAGCGAGAGGATGCACCTTGAACTGGCGCCTGACCGCTTCCATGATCATTTCCTTGTCTGCGCGGGGGTCCACCTTGAAGACATACTGTCCGGACTCCCTCATCTGGTTGCTCTTTTCCGAGAGCACCGGTTCGATCAAAATCGATTCGTAATCCATTGTCGGCGCTCCTTGCCTAGTCCGCGTAGAACTCGTTGAGCAACTTGGCCGCGGTTTCAAGCACCACGAGCTTCCTGCAAAAGAAGAGATCGTGGGCCCTGAGCCTGTTGTATGAGAGATAGGTGAGCCATGGGATATTCCTGGCGGCGCGCTTGAGCATGGGGTCGTCGTCTTTGAGAACGATCACCGTGCGCTCCGGATTGTCTTTGCTGACAAAAGGTGCCAGCGCGGCCACCAGATCCTTGGTCTTGCCCGACTCGACGCTGAAATCCTCGACGAGGGCCAGTGTGCCATCCTGGGCCTTGAGGCTCAGGATAGTCTTGAGGGCCAGGCGCTTCGCCTTGCGGGGCATCGTATAGGAGAAGTCCCGAGGCTTGGGGCCGAAGGAGATACCGCCGCCGACGTACACATTGGACTTGGTGTCTCCGTGCCGCGCCCGGCCCGTTCCCTTTTGGCCATAGGGCTTGCGGTTCGTGCCGTGGACTTCGCTTCGGTCCTTGGTGGACGCCGTCCCGACCCTCGCGTTGGCGAGTTCGTTGTTTATGGCGTACCAGATGACATCCTCATTGACGGGAAGACCGAAAACGGCTTCGGAGAGCTCGAGGGTCTTGAGCTCCTTTCCCTTGGTGGAAACGACTTTACTTTCCATTGGGTCCTCCGCCCTCAGTTCTTCTTGATGGCTTTGCGAACGACGAGGTCGCAATTCCTGGGACCAGGAAGCGCTCCCTTGACGAGGAGAACGCCCTTTTCGGCATCGACACGCACAACCCTGAGGTTCTGGACCGTCACGCGCTCGCGGCCCATGCGGCCGGGCAGCTTGACATTCTTGAAGGTCCTGTGGGGATAGGTGGACTGACCTGTAGAACCCGGCTCCCTATGAAACTTGGAGCCATGAGTACTGCGGCCGCCTCCGAAACCCCATCGCTTGACGACGCCCTGGAAGCCCTTGCCCTTGGACGTAGCTATGACATCGACGTAGCGGACGCCCTCGAAGAGCTTGACGTCCAGAACCTCGCCGACCTTGACCTCTTTGTCGAAGTCCCTCATCTCCGAGAGGATCCTAGTAGGCGCTATGCCTTCCTGGAACTGCCCGGCGTAGGGCTTGGTAACCCTGGACTTCTTCTTTTCGTAAGCCCCTACGACTATCGCGTCGTAGCCGTCCTCATCGGCGCTTTTCACGCCGACGACGACGTTCGGCACAACCTGGACGACGGTAACGGGTACGAGTTTCCCCGTGGCGTCGAACACCTGGGTCATGCCAATCTTCTTTCCGATTGCTCCGATCATCCAGATCTCCTGCGTTGAACGCGGCCAGCACGAAGCCGGGCGTTTCAGCATTATGGCGCCGGGCTTTCGCCCGACGGCGCGAACACCCTCGCGGGTACGCGATTAAAACCGAAAACCTCGATTACTGCCGTATCTCGACATCGACTCCCGCGGGAAGCTCGAGCTTCATCAGGGCGTCCATGACTTCGGGCGTGGGCTCGAGTATGTCGATGAGTCGCTTGTGGGTCCTCATCTCGAATTGCTCCCTCGATTTCTTGTGCACATGGGGAGAGCGTAGCACGGTGTACTTGTTGACGCGCGTGGGAAGCGGAATGGGGCCCGAAACCTTGGCACCAGCTCCCTGCACGGTCTTCACGATACCCGTAGCGCTATCGTCCACCAGGCGCACGTCGAAGCCTCTCAGCCTGACACGGATTCTGTCTTTCATAGGTCCTCCAAAGATCGCTCGCGCATTCTCAGCCGTGCCGTACCCTGGCGGGCGCGCTCGACCCTATGCGCCGCGAGGCCCGGGAGCCTCGCCTGCCGTCCAACCACGCATTGGTGGCGGCAGGGTATTGTGGCAGAAAAGAAAAAGGCTGTCCAGTCCCCAAGGGGATCGGACAGCCCGATTTGCACTCTTTTAGCGCAACTCAGGAGATTACTTCGGTAACCTGGCCAGAAGCGACAGTGTGTCCGCCCTCGCGGATGGCGAACTTGAGTCCCTTCTCCATGGCGATCGGATAGATCAGCTCGACGTTGATCTCGGTGTTGTCGCCAGGCATGACCATCTCCTTGCCCTCGGGGAGGGTAACGGAACCGGTGATGTCGGTGGTGCGGAAGTAGAACTGGGGCCTATAGCCGGAGAAGAAGGGGCTGTGGCGCCCTCCCTCCTGCTGGCTGAGGCAGTAGATCTGGCCCTTGAACTTGTTGTGCGGGGTTATCGAACCAGGCTTGGCGAGAACCTGTCCGCGCTCGACTTCCTTCTTGTCTATGCCGCGCAGGAGGGTGCCGATGTTGTCGCCGGCCTGGCCTTCGTCGAGGAGCTTGTTGAACATCTCGACGCCGGTGACGACGGTGGACTTCGTCGGCTTGATGCCTACGATCTCGACCGTGTCGTTGACATGGACTACTCCGCGCTCGACGCGGCCGGTAACGACGGTTCCGCGGCCAGAGATGGAGAACACGTCCTCGATGGGCATCAGGAAGGGCTTGTCGGTGAGGCGCTCGGGATCGGGGAAGAAGCTGTCCATAGCGTCCAGAAGATCCTGGATGCACTTTGTAGCCTCGGCGTTGTCCGGCTCGGAGAGGGCCTTGAATGCCGATCCCTTGACTATGGGGGTCTTGTCCCCAGGGAACTTCTGGAAGGTGAGGAGGTCGCGAATCTCTTCCTCGACCAGCTCTATGAGCTCGGGATCGTCCACGAGGTCTACCTTGTTGAGGAAGACGAGAACCGAGGGAACGCCAACCTGGCGAGCCAAAAGCACGTGCTCGCGGGTCTGGGGCATGACGGAGTCGGGAGCCGAAACGACGAGGATGGCTCCGTCCATCTGGGCGGCTCCGGTGATCATGTTCTTGATGTAGTCGGCGTGTCCGGGGCAGTCGATGTGGGCATAGTGGCGCTTGGACGACTGATACTCCAGGTGCCTGGTGTTGATCGTGATGCCGCGTGCCTTCTCTTCCGGCGCGTTGTCGATGTCGTCGAACTTGAGGGCTTTGTCGCCGAACTTGCGGGCGCAGTACTGGGTGATGGCGGCGCTGAGCGTCGTCTTTCCGTGGTCGATGTGTCCGATCGTACCGACGTTCATGTGGGGTTTGGTACGTTCGAATTTCTCTTTGGCCATATCGGGCTCCTCCTTGGCTTAATCACCGGCCCCTCGCGATCAGACGGCGGAAGCCGCGCGAAGACCGTCCGTCGGCTAGGGCCGTCGGATGCTCGCCAAAATTATTCCTGTAAAGGCTCTCGGATTATATGTGTATTGTCTGGCTAGATCAAGTGGATGCCGGCCCAGGCTCGGACTTTTCTATTCATTTCGCCTCCGGAAAGCCCTCCCTCGGCTCGTATCCCGAGAAAATCGCCTGGAAACTAGCCTTTCCTGCGCTCAGTGAGCGGAGCTCGGAATCGAAGCCGATAAGCCGCGACATTGGAAGCTTGGCCGAGACCGCCTTGACGGAGAGCCTGTCTTCCACTGATTCCACCCTCCCCCGCCTGTGGACGAGAGCGTTGAGCACGGCTCCGAAGCTGGCCTCCGAGCATTCTACAGCCACGGCCATCACGGGTTCGAGGACGATGCTGCCCGCATCCACCATAGCCCGGCGGACGGCAAGGGCCGAAGCTGCTTCCACGGCTATTTCGCCGTTTTTGCCGGTCGAGGCGGGCGGCGGCTCAAGGGCGAGAATGCTTACGCGCACTCCCTCCATGGGCCAGCCCTCGGCTGGGCCGACTTCAGCGGATGATCCAGCGCCCCGCCGCGCAGCCGCGGCATAGTGGGGCGCGAGTCGAAGGCCGGGGGCTTCAGAAACAGAGGTTCCCTCCTTCTGGCTTGGCTCCACCCTCGCCTCGACACGGGTTCTCACACGCTCTCCGCCGAAATCCCTATCGAAGTCCTCCACTGCTGCGGCGCTTCGCCTCAGCCTCTCCTTGCAGTTGATTCTCGGGTTGCCGAGGCGGGCCGAGATACCGAATTCCCTTTTCAGCCGTTCGGCGGCGATTCCAAGGTGGAGTTCACCCTGTCCCGAAATGACGAAGCGTCCAGTTTCGCGTTCTTCCTTGACGAAGAGCGAGCCATCCTCCAGGGCGAGGGATTCTAGAGCCTTGCGCAGTGGGGCGAGGTCTTCGGGGCTTCTAGGTTCTACCACCTGAGACATCACCGGCTCCGGGATGACCAAGCGCTCGAAGAGGACGGGGCTGGAACGCTCGCAGAGGCTCGAGCCCGGCTCGAGGACGGCGGCCCGCAAGCCCACGACTTCGCCGGGGCCGGCCTCAGATCGCTCGGTGAGGCTGTCGGCCTGTATGCCGTAAATCTTTCGGATGAAAACATCTTTGCCTAGGCGGGCATCGAAGATGCGCTTGCCAGGCGCGAGGCTTCCCGACCAGATCCGGGCCCATGCTATAACATCCCCTGATTCGTGGGCGAAGGTCTTGAAGACGAATGCGGCGAGACTCGATCCCGCTTCGGGATGCGCGGCGCTGTTCGGATGGATCTCGGCGTAGAGGTTCTTGGGTATAGCGGCTTCCGAAGCGGAAGGAAGGTAGAGAAGCAGGCTGTCCAGGAGGATGGATACGCTGGATCCCTGGAAGGCCGAACCGCAGAGGACAGGCGTTATGTCTCCACGCTTGGTGGCGGCGGAGAGAGCGGCCTTCAATTCGTCGGGCTGGAGATCCTCGTCATCGGCGAATCGCGCCATGGCGTTTTCGTCGTACTCGGCCAGAGCCTCTACAAGTTCGATGCGTCTGGCCTCGGCATCGGGAGGGAAGTCGAGCTTATCCCCATTGCCGGGGTCATCAAATCGGTATGTGTCGCGCGTGACCAGGTCGGCGATGCCGATCCAGGTTCTCCCTTCGTATAAGGGATACTGGATCGCCGTGGCACTGGGCTCGAGTTGCTCCCTGAGATTGGCTAGGACTCCCCAGAAATCCGCCCCTTCGCGATCCATCTTGTTGACAAAGTACATCCGAGGCAGGGAGCGTTGCGAACAAGCCAGGGATATGGCCTCGGTCCTGGCCTGGACGCCCGAGACGGCGCAGAGCGCTATTACAGCTCCATCCAGGACACGCACTGCCCTCTCAACCTCGATGCCGAAGTCGACATGGCCAGGAGTGTCGATCAGATGGATGACAGCGCCATTCCACTCCAGGCGCACGGCGGCTGATTTGACCGTTATTCCGTGCTTGCGTTCAACGGAGAGGTAATCGGTGGCCGTCGTCCCCTCGTCGACGTCGCCGGCCTCGCGCTTCAGGCCCGCCAGATAGAGAATCCGCTCCGTAATAGATGTCTTTCCAGCGTCGACATGGGCGAGAAGGCCTATGTTGTGGATGAGGCTGGGATGCGGACTCGAGTTGGAAAGCATGACGTTGCCAGTATAAAACTGCATGGCTTTGGATGAAAGCTATCCGGCGAGCTCGCTCATGCCGGTCACAAGGGAACCTTCGCGTTCCCCCAAGGCGTCCGCGCCACCGCCAACCCTCTGGTGTGGTATAATGATTGCAGACAAATCGCAACCAGGAGGAGTCATGATGAAGCGGTATCGCGCGGCGATCGCGGCAGCCTGCTTGGGACTGGCGTCTATCATGGCCGCCTGCGACTTGGGAAGCTCGTCCAATGATACACCTACCCGTCTTCAGGTCGCTGTACAGATCAATAGATCGGTGGATTACGATGGCACAACCGGAGTGGTCTGGTACTTCGATATCGAATACGACGGTTCGGATATTGATGGAAGCGCAGTAGTCCGCGTGAATTCCACCACAATCGCACCCACCTACGGCTTTACTGGCTGGACATACAAATTGGAGGAATCTGGCGGAGCTACCTTCGTCCCCGGCCAGGATTACCAACTGAGCGTCAGCTATGGCGGCTCCACCTACACCCAGACTGTACGGATTCCAGGCGGCATAACGGTTTCTCCAGACTATCGCCAGGTGAGCTGGAATTACGGAGGCGGACATTCAACCATCAGTGTCAACCACACATACGGCTCCGATACCTACAAGTATCCGGGCTCGCTCGGTTCCCTAACGAGTCCGCATTCCCTGCCGGCGAGCGCTTACCCGACGACTGGGCAGTACGACCTGCGCATCAACATAGGCTCGCTGATAAGCGGCTTCGGGAGCCTGCGCGGAAACAAGAGTTATGTATGGGCCTACGATTTCCTCTGCAAGAGGTTCACCAAGTAGGAAATCCCGAGCGAAAGCCTGCGCGATGTCTCTTTCGCGTCGTGAAGGCTACCAGGCAATGATCAAAAAAGAAGGCCCCGCTTTCGCGGGGCCCTATAGCCACGTTAGAGGTGGCTTTTGCTCATTACCAGCGGTAATGCGCGAAGGCTTTATTCGCTTCGGCCATCTTGTGCATGTCTTCTTTCTTCTTGATCGAGGTGCCGGTGTTGTTATAGGCGTCCAAAAGCTCATCGGCCAGACGTTCTGCCATGGACTTGCCACTCTTGGCCCGGCTGGCTGAGATGAGCCAGCGCATGGCGAGAGCCTCTCGGCGGGCGTCCCGTATCTCTATGGGGACCTGGTAGGTGGCGCCGCCGACGCGGCGGGACTTTACCTCGACCAAAGGCTTCGCGTTCTCGAGGGCCTTGTTGAATACCTCGAGGGCGGGAACATTGGCCTTGGCCTGGACCGCGTCCAAAGCATCGTACATTATGCGAACGCAGGTAGCCTTCTTGCCCTGCCACATCATCCTGCACACGAACTTGGTGACGAGGGTGGAGTTGTACTTGGTATCGGGCGCGTGGCCACGATCGATCGTCTTCTTCTTTCTTCCCATAGTATGCCGACCTTCCTCAAGCCTTGGGCTTCTTGGCGCCGTACTTGGAACGGCCCTGCTTGCGGTCCTCGACGCCCAGGGTATCCTTGGCTCCGCGGATGATGTGGTAACGCACACCAGGAAGATCCTTCACGCGTCCGCCGCGCACCAGGACAACGGAGTGTTCCTGGAGGTTGTGGCCGATGCCAGGGATGTATGCCGTCACCTCGATGCCATGGGTTAAGCGCACGCGCGCTACTTTCCGCAAGGCCGAGTTCGGCTTTTTGGGTGTGACTGTCATGACACGAGTGCAGACGCCGCGGCGCTGCGGACACTCGTCGAGGGCCGGCGCCTTGGTTCGCCATACGTTCGGCTTCCTGCCGAGACGGATGAGCTGATTGATCGTAGGCATAAAGCTCTAGACTCCCCTTGTGCGGCCTCGTCGCGTCAGCATCGCGCGGACCGGATTATATGGATTCGGGCATTCAGGCGCCGGGAAGAGCGGTGCATCTTTCCGGGCGCTCCAATCTACCCTCCAGCCGAAACCAATGTCAAGGGCGCGGCGCGCGTCTTGCGCGGCGCGCGAACCGTTTCTCGCGCCCCCTCTGTCTCACTCTTCGGAGACAGCCTCGAAGCCTGCGTCGTTCTCGAACACTGTCTCCTCGTCGAAGGAGCCGTTATCGGCCCTGTCCTCCAAGGCGGGTATGGGAGCCATCTCCTTCTCGAGCTTGCGCTTTTCGAGGATTTCCTCGACATAGCCGTCCAGATCCTCGTGCTCGCTGTCGGAGAGGCGAATGTTCTTATAGTCCTTCATCCCCGTTCCTGCCGGTATGAGGTGGCCTATTATGACATTCTCCTTGAGGCCCCTCAATCCGTCGACGGCGCCGGATATGGCGGCGTCGGTGAGGACCTTGGTCGTCTCCTGGAATGAAGCCGCCGAGAAGAAGGAGTCGATTTTCAACGAAGCTCGGGTGATGCCGAGGAGCATAGGCCTGGCCACTGCGGGCTGGCCGCCTTCTTTCATCACCCTCTCGTTCTCCTCGTGGAACTTGTACTTGTCGACCTGCTGGCCGTAGATGAAGCGGGTGTCGCCGGGCATGACTATCTCCACCTTCTTCATCATCTGGCGAATGATGGCGCCTATGTGCTTGTCGTTGATGGTAACGCCCTGGAGGCGGTACACCTGCTGGACCTCGTCCATGAGATAGGCCTGGCAGGCTTGCTCGCCCAGTATATTGAGGATGTCGTGGGGATTCCTGTTGCCGTCGCAGAGGAGCTCCCCAGCTTCCACCTGGTCGTTGTCGCGCACGAGGAGGCGCCTGCCCATGGGCACGAGGTGCTTGTATTCCTTTCCGAAGCGATCCGTGACCACGATCATGCGCTTGTTCTTGATATTGCCCTTGATGGAGACCTTGCCCGAGACCATGGCGAGGACGGCAGGATTCTTGGGCTTGCGAGCCTCGAAAAGCTCGCTGACCCGGGGAAGCCCTCCGGTTATGTCCATGGCCTTGGCGCTTTCCTTGAGCATCTTGGCCAGTGTCCGGCCGGCCTTGATGACCTCGCCGTCCTCGACGTTGAGATAGGCGCCGCCGGGGAGGAGGTAGGCGAAGATCTCGTTGCCCGCCTCGTCGGTGATGATGATGCGCGGCTGCTTGGACTCCCTGTCCGTGGTGAACTCTGTGATGCGCTTGTCGATATTGCTCGTCTCGGCGTTTATCTCTTCCTTGAGAGTGGAGCCGGGGATGATGTCCTCGAAGCGCACATAGCCGTCATACTCGGAGATGATGGGGTCGGAGAAGGGGTCGAAGGTTGCCAGGGTGCTGTTGGCCTCGACCACCTGGCCCTCCTTGACGGAAAGCTCGGAGCCGTTCCTGATGTCCAGCTTCTGCTCCTGGGCGATGAGGAGGAGGCGGGGTTTGCGGCCGTCCGAGGCTGGCAGGATCTTGGCGTAGGAGATGTCGTTGGCCAGGATCTCCGAGCCATCCGCCTTG
>DATCUA010000057.1:0-2099 GCA_036567645.1 Rectinemataceae bacterium
GGCGAGGCTCTCCGGCTTAGCCGATCGAGGCAAGCTCCAGCCCGGCGCCCTTGCCGACATCCTCGTCCTGGACGAGGACGCTTCCATTCTAGCCACCTTCCTTGGAGGAGAACGCGCATGACCTACGAGACCATCCCGCCCGAGAGGCTCGGCGAAGGCTCCCCCGTGAGAGTGCGGATAGTCGACGAAGAGCTCGACCTCTACTACGCCATGGCCTTCGATATGGCCGAGCGCGTCAGGCTCGCCGCGGCAACCGGCACGCCCTGCGTCTTCATCGTGCCCGTGGGGCCCGTCGGCCAGTACCGGCGCTTTGCATCCATCTGCAATGCTGAAGGGCTCTCCCTGCAGAAGGTCCATTTCATCAACATGGACGAATACCTCGACGAGAACGACCGCTGGATAGAGTATTCGAGTCCATTCTCCTTCAGGCGATTCATGGACGAGGAATTCTACACCCGGCTCGACCCGCACTTGGCTCCGCCACCGGAGAACAGGATATTTCCCGAGCCTGGCCGCGAGGGGGAAATAGCGAGGCGGATCGACGAACTCGGAGGGGTGGACACTGCCTACGGGGGGGTGGGCATAAACGGACATATCGCCTTCAACGAGCCGCCCGAAGAGGACGAGACAGTCTCGCTCGAGGAGTTCGCCGCCCTACCCACAAGGATCCTTTCCCTGTCCAGAGAGACGAGAACCATCAATTCCGTCACGGCGGCCAGCGGTTACATAGACCTCATCCCCAGGCGTTGCATAACTGTGGGCATGAAGGAGATCCTCTCCGCTCGGAGGCTGCGCCTGTACATGAACCGTGAATGGCAGAAGGGCATAGTCCGCAAGCTCCTGCACGGAGGGATAGATCCCCGCGTGCCAGCTTCGCTCGCCGCCCTCCACCCCGACGTCATGCTCACCATAACCGCCCAGGCAGCCCAGATGCCCCTGGGCCGTCTCAGGTAGGAAGCGCGCATGGAAGCTATTCGCGTCGGCCTTATTGGCTTCGGCATGATGGGCAGGATGCAGGCCGAGGGCTGTTTCGGCGCCCTCGCCGGCAGGTACAGGATCGTCGGCGTCTGCGACGACCACCTTCCCCATCTGGAGGAAGCCAGGGCCCTCCTTGGCTCCGATGGAGTGGAGTACTTCACCGACTGGCGCAGGATGCTCGACACGTGCGACTTCGAGCTAGCGGCCATAGTCACCCCTGATTTCCTCCACGAGGAGATGGCCGTGGAATGCCTCGCCCGCGGCAAGCACCTCAGACTCGAAAAGCCCATGGCCTTGGATCCGGCCGGATGCGCCAGGGTGGCCAAGGCGGCGGAGCAGGCGGGGACGGTAGTGCAGATCGGGCTTGAACTGCGCTACGCCGAGCTCATAAAGCGCATGCAGGAGGAACGGGCATCGCTTGGACGTCTAAAGCTGGCCTGGTGCCAGGAGTTCCGCCACCCCTTCTTGCCCAAGCCGGGTAGCATCCCGGACTGGATAGTCCAACGCAGGTACTCGGGAGGAACTCTGGTGGAGAAATGCTGCCATCATTTCGACCTCTTCAACGCCTTCGCCGAATCCAAGGCAGTAGAAGTCCACGCTTCGGGCGACCACGAAACCCAATATCCCGATGGAGACATCCTGGACAACGCCTTCGTCACCGTGCTCTACGAGAATGGAGTGAGAGCCAATCTTTCCCTCTGCATGTTCGCTCCCGAACGGAAGGAGGGCGACGGCCTCGCCGCCCTCGCCTTCGGCCTCATCGGTTCGTCTGGGAGGATGGAACTGAGGGACGACGAACTCTTCGTACGCGAGCGCGGCGCGGCTTATGGAAGGCGATATACCCACAAACGCCAGGACATGATAGGCCACAACGACGAGATAACGCCTTCTCTCCTCGAACTCGAGTCCTGCATCAGGACGGGCGCCGCGCCTCGCGCGGACATCCGGGCCGGTTTCAATTCCGTCCTCCTCGCATGGGCGGCCGAATTGTCTGCGGCCGAGAAGCGGATTGTGAAGATAGAAGAAATGGAGAGACGATTTTCCATAAAATGGATGGAATAGTCTCGGCGCAAGGCTGAGGCGGCGCCGGATTGGGCATCGAGAAGAGTAGCGCCTCGATT
>DATCUA010000058.1:0-2185 GCA_036567645.1 Rectinemataceae bacterium
CTGGGCGCGGGCTTCCCGCGCGGAAGGGCCTTTCTGACGGCAGGGAAGCCTCCCGACTTCCTCGCCTCGTCAATGATACGCTCGGCGTGCTTGTAGGGTACGGTGACGAAGGAAAAGTTCTCATAGACCTCTATACTGGCCACTTCGCGGTCTGAGAGGCCGGAGAGCGCCTTGATCCGGGCGGCCACGCTCCTCGGATTCGCCCCGTCCCTCTTCCCGTACGCGAGGTAGAGGCGCGAGGTCCCCGTCCCGTCCACGGAAGCTTCGGAGATTTCCCGGTACTTGCTGGGATCGAGCTCATCCCCGAGTCCCTCGGCGAGAGCCACGGCCAAGGCTGTCGTGGGATCGAATCCCTTTTGCAGCTCTTCGGCCAGTCCCTTCCATCGGAGGAACTCGGCTTCGTCAGCTTCCAGCTCCTTGGCTCTCGTCTCCATGCGGGCCAGCAGTCGGGCCTTTTTCGTAGCCATGATCTCTTCGACCAAGGGCACCGTGGCCTTGCGCAGCTGTCCCCCCGAGACGCGCTTGATGCGGAACATCAAGCGATATTCCTCGGGAGTCACGAAGGTGATGGCCGTCCCCTCGTTGCCCGCCCGCCCCGTCCTCCCCACTCGGTGCAGGTAGGATTCCGAGTCGTGGGGCAGTGACCAGTTGATGACATGGCTGAGCTTCTCTATGTCTATGCCGCGGGCAGCCACGTCGGTGGCTACGAGGACCGATAGCCTCTTGTCCCTGAACTTTCCCAAGACACGCTCCCGGGCGTCTTGGCTCAAGTCCCCGTGGAGGGCCTCTGCTTCGTATCCCCGCTCGGCCAGGCTCGTGGCCACCTTGTCCGCTTCCACCTTGGTCGAGACGAATACGATGCCGAAGAAGTCCTCCTGGGCGTCGATGATCCTGCAGAGGGCTTCGAGCTTGTCGCGCTGGAGCACTTCGATCCAGAGCTGATCGGCCAGTTCGGTAGGCAGTGCCTGGCTGGCATCCTCCAGGATTTCCACGCCTTTGGCAGAGCCCCCTATTATGTCGAGGACGGCAGGGGCGAGCGTGGCGGAGAAGAGGAGTATCCTCGCCTCCTGGCGCATCTGGCCCATGACGGCGCGTATGTCGTCGACGAAGCCCATGTCGAGCATCTCGTCGGCCTCGTCGAGGATGAAGTATTCGAGGCTGGAGAGCTCGAGGCTCCCCCGGGACATGTGGTCGAGCACCCGGCCAGGCGTGCCCACCACTATGTCCACGCCATGCGCGAGGCGCCTGAACTGTTCTCCGATGGAAGCCCCTCCGTAGATACAGGCGAGCCTCGGATCCTGGGCCCAACGAAGGGAGGAAATCTCCTCCGTCACCTGGATGGCGAGCTCTCGCGTGGGCACGAGGACGAGCGCGCGTACCGAGCGCTTTCCATCCGGAGCCGTAGGCTTGGAAAGGATTTCCACAAGGGGGATGCCGAAGGCCGCCGTCTTCCCCGTGCCCGTTCTGGCCCTTGCCGCGAGGATGGAGCCGTTCGAGAGGAGGCGAGGTATGGCGAGAGCCTGGATGGGCGTGGGTTCCTCGAAGCCTTTTTTTGCCAAAGCCGAGAGCATCGAGGGCGAGAGACCGAGAGATTCGAATGTCATATTTGTCTATGATACGCGGAAAAAGGGCCGTGCTTCTAGGGGGATCGAGAACTCAATTTTAAACATAGACTAAGGGTTCTCCTTCTGCCCCACTTCTATCCATTCGGCGAGGCTCTCCGCGAGCCGTTCTTCGAGGAACTCCTTCGAATAAAGGTAAACGGCTCCATTCGATGCCGTGCAGAAGCTTATATCGGCCGTTTCAGGCCTCTGCCGGATCTGAGAGAGCGCCTCGTCGATCTCGTCCGGCACGAGTCCGAAAGGAGGATCGGAAAAGCAGCGAGGGTCGGTGGGCCGAGGATAGATCCTCGACTCGTCGCGCACTGTCTCCGCGATGAGGAGAACCTTGTCGGAATCCGCGGCCCTCGCTAGATGGAGGGCATAGGTGTCGCTCATCGAGAGAGAGCTGAAGTACCAGATCTCGCTCTTTCTCCTCACAAGGCGGATATCCCCCTGATCTTGAGCGCGCCCCAGGGAGAGCTCCACTGCCGCCTGGGGGCTGGGAAGCGGCCCGCCTTCGCCAGCGAGCGCGGCCAAGGCAACCAGGACTTCCTGCGGGGCGGGGCATTCGCGCGCCAAGGCCG
>DATCUA010000059.1:0-5061 GCA_036567645.1 Rectinemataceae bacterium
GAGGCCGAACGCCCCTTCCTCTCTTCGGCCTTTCTCAGTAAAGCCGAGGCCACGGTGGAAAGGCTCAGGGGAGGGGCGTTGAAGCTCGGCCTCTCCGAAAGCGCATCAGCCATCCCGCAGGGAGTGATCCTGACTGCCGAGGCCGGGAGGATAGCCTACGACAACAGCGGGCCCGCCCGCCTGGAGCGCGCGGAACCCGCGATGCGCGCCCTGATCCGCGAAGCCCTGCACGCCGCTCGCGCGGCCGGCCAGGAAGGGGAAAACCCATGAACGGGAGGATCATCGGCAGGGTCAGGAGAGTGAACGGCCCTCTCGTCCACGCGCGAGGCGTCACCGACGCGCGGATGCTCGAGCTGGTGCGAGTGGGCGAAGCCCTCCTCGTGGGCGAGGTGATAAAGCTGGAAGAGGGTGAAGCCCTGATCCAGGTGTACGAGGACACGACGGGGCTCGCTCCGGGAGCCCCCGTATACGGAAGCGGCATGCCTCTCTCCCTGGAACTTGGACCCGGCCTCTTAGGATCGATCTTCGACGGTATCCAGAGACCTCTCGAGGAAATACAGAGGCGAACTGGGCACTTCATAGGCAAGGGGGTGGAAGCCACGGCTCTGGACCGTGCCAGGCGCTGGGATTTTTCGCCGGCCCTCGAAGCCGGCGCCAAGGTGTCCGGAGGCATGGTTCTAGGATCGGTCCGAGAAACGGCGCGCATCGAGCACAGGATATGCATCCCTCCGGATCTCGAGGGGACCCTCATCTCCGTCGCGGCTCCAGGCGAGTACGGGATCGATGAGACGATCGCGATCCTGGACACGGCAAAAGGCAGGAAGCCCCTGACCATGATGCAGCGCTGGCCCATACGGACGCCTCGGCCCGTGGAATCCCGCCTGCCCTTTTCCGCGCCTCTCGTCACCGGCCAGAGAGTGATAGACATCCTCTTCCCCCTGGCCAAGGGAGGGACGGTGGCCATTCCCGGGGGGTTCGGCACAGGCAAGACCATGACCCAGCACGCCATAGCCAAATGGTGCGACGCCGACATCATCGTCTACATCGGTTGCGGCGAGCGCGGTAACGAGATGACCGACGTCCTGACGGAGTTTCCCAAGCTGATCGACCCGCGCACCGGCAGGAGCCTCATGGAGCGCACCGTTCTCATAGCCAACACCTCCAACATGCCCGTGTCGGCGCGCGAAGCCTCGGTCTACACAGGCGTGACAATCGCCGAGTACTACCGCGACCAGGGCTACCACGTGGCGGTGATGGCCGATTCCACTTCGCGCTGGGCCGAGGCCCTGCGCGAGCTCTCGGGCCGGATGGAGGAGATGCCGGCCGAGGAGGGATTCCCCGCCTATCTTCCCACGCGGATAGCCGAGTTCTACGAGAGGGCGGGCCGGATGCTCACCCTTTCCGGCGCCGAAGGCTCCATATCGATCATCGGGGCGGTGAGCCCCCCGGGCGGGGATTTCTCCGAGCCCGTCACCCAGCACACCAAGCGCTTCGTGCGCTGTTTCTGGGGGCTGGACAGGAACCTGGCCAACGCCCGCCACTATCCGGCCATCTCCTGGCTCGACAGCTACAGCGAGTACCTGGACGATGTCAGCCCCTGGTGGGCCGAGGAAGCGGGCGAATCCTGGGCGGCCGACCGGAAGGAGATGCTCGAACTCCTACGCAAGGAGACGAGGCTCCTCCAGGTAGTCAAGCTGGTGGGGCCCGACGCCCTTCCCGACAGCCAGAGATTCATCCTCGACGTCTGCTCGCTTTTCAAGACAGCCTTCCTCCAGCAGAACGCATTCGACCTCACGGACAGGTACAGCTCGCCGGCCAAGCAGTACCGGATGCTCGCCCTCATCCTCCAGTACTGGCGCCTGGGGTCGGCGGCAATCAAGAAGGGCGTTTCCCTGGTCGACTTGAAGCGCATGAAGGTGCTCCAGGACATAGGGAAGATGAAGTTCGAAGTGAAGGACGACGGGGATACCGCTTTCCCGTCCATGGCCGCGGCCCTCCAGAGGGCCGTGGAGAGGCTGGAGTCCGTCTATGCTTGAGTTGAAGCTGGAGCCCGGCATAGAGCGCAGGCTCGCTGGGCGGAGGGAATACCGGGGCGTGAACGCTATAGAAGGCCCCGTGCTCATAGTGCGCAGGACTCATCCTGTGGGCTATCGAGAGCTTGTGGAATGCTCCGATCCCAGGGGCGGAACCAGGCTCGGAATGGTGATGGACAGCTCGGACGAGGCCGTGATAGTCCAAGTTTTCGAGGGCACCGAGGGGCTCACCCTTCCCGAGACTCGAGTGCGATTCAAAGGCGAGCCCCTCACCCTGGGCGTATCCTTGGGCATGCTCGGCCGGGTTTTCGACGGATTGGGAAGGCCCCTGGATTCTGGTCCCCCGCCCAAGGCCGAGGCCGAGGTGGACGTCAACGGCCGCCCCATCAACCCGACTGCCCGCGAGTATCCCCGCGATTTCATCCAGACGGGCGTTTCGGCCATAGATGGCATGAATACCCTGATCCGCGGCCAGAAACTGCCGATCTTTTCCGGGAACGGCCTGCCCCACAACGAACTTGCAGCCCAAATAGCCAGGCAGGCCAAGATACGCGGCGAAGAGGGAGGATTCGCCGTAGTCTTCGCCGCCATGGGCGTCAAGCACGACGTGGCGAGATTCTTCACCTCATCGTTCGAGGAGATGGGGAGCTCGGCCAGGGTGGCCCTCTTCCTTTCCCTGGCGGACGATTCCTCGGTCGAGCGCATCGTCACGCCGCGGCTCGCGTTGAGCCTCGCCGAGCATCTGGCTTTCGACCGGGGTATGCACGTTCTCGTGATCCTCACCGACATGGCCAATTACTGCGAGTCCTTGCGGGAAATCTCGACGATCCGCGGGGAGATCCCCTCGAGGAAGGGCTACCCCGGCTACCTTTACTCCGATTTAGCGGAGATCTACGAACGGTCGGGCATGATCAAGGGCAAGCAGGGCTCCATTACCCAGCTTCCCATACTCACCATGCCCAACGACGATATCTCCCACCCCATCCCCGATCTCACGGGCTACATAACCGAAGGCCAGATAGTCTTCGATCGCGACATGGGCGGCAGGGGGATCTATCCGCCCATAGCGAGCCTTCCCTCCCTTTCCCGTCTGATGAAAGACGGTATAGGAGAGAGGATGACGCGGGCCGACCATCCCCACCTCGCGAGCCAGCTTTTCGCCTCCTACAGCTACGTCAAGGATGTGCGAAACCTCGCCTCGGTGATCGGCGAGGATGAGCTCAGCCCCCTGGACAGGAAGTACTTGGCTTTCGGCGAGTATTTCGAGAACTCTTTTATCAGCCAGGGAAGGAACGAAGACCGCCCCATGGAGAAGACCCTCGACCTGGGCTGGGAAGCCCTTCGCAGGCTTCCGCCCGAGGAGCTCCACAGGATCACCGACGAAGAAATCGAAACCTGGTACGGAGGAGGGGAGGGCCTATGAGGAACCTGCCCCCTACCAAGACCAATCTCATGAAGCTCAAAGAAGAGCTGGCTTTCGCCAGCCTGGGCAGGGAGCTTCTGGACCAGAAGCGCTCCATCCTCGTGGCCGAGCTCATGGCCTTGGTCGACCAGGCCGTGGCAGCCGAGGACAAGCTGAAGGAATCGCTCGCCAGGGCCTACGAGACGCTCGAGGACGCGGTCCTCGCCCTGGGGAAGCTCAGGGTCCTTTCGCTTTCGGGAGCAGTCAATATAGATGCCGCCATCAAGCTGGGTTCCCGCAAGATCATGGGCGTATCCCTGCCTGTCGTCGAGACCGGCTTTTCGGATAGAGCCCCCTATTTCAGCGCCCTCGGGTCGGACTTCCGCGTGGATCTGGCCGTGAAGGCTTTCAGAGAGGCCCTTGGGCAGATGGGGAGATTCGCCGAACTCAAGCTCTCGATCACGAGGCTGGCGATGGAGGCGAGGAAGACCATCCGGAAGGTGAACGCCCTGGAGAAGGTTGCCATCCCCGAGATAGAGGAGACCATTGGGGCGATCGCCGGCAGGCTGGAGGAAAACGAGCGCGACATGTTCGTCCTCATGAAGCGTGTCAAAGACAGGCTGGCTCGCGCGAAAATGGAGGCGACCGTAGATGGATAGACCGATGGAACGCATCCTCGTGTTCGTGGACGGCTCCGAGGGCTCGATCCTCGCAGCCCGTCTGGCCATAGTCCTGGCCAAGCGCCTGGGATCCAAGCTATACGCCCTCTCGGTGATCAACACCAGGGCTCTCTCCGACTTGGTTCAGGCGCATATCTTCCTCGAGTCGGAGCGCGAGGAGTACCGGAGAGAGTTGGCCGAGGACGGCCTGCGCTACATCAGGCACGCGGTGGAGATGGGCAGGCGCAAGGGTCTGGAAGTGACGGGGCTCACCGCCAGCGGCTCGATCGCTGCCAGCATCAAGGAAAAGCTGGCCGAACTCAAGGCGGGGCTTCTGGTCATCGGGCCTCCCCCCCTGATACGGAGCCGCCGCGACGCCCTATACGACGAGGTGGAAACGGCGATCCGGACCGTGGACTGCTCGGTCCTCGTTGCTAGGAACGAGGAAGTGATAGAGACCCTGTACAGGGAGCTCGCGTAATTCTCCAAGGCGGTGGAATCATGGCGCTCATGGCATTGTTGGACGAATCAGCGGTGAAGGTGCCGCTTCTAGCCAAGGACAAGGCCGGGATAATCAGGGAACTCGTGGACCTGCTTTCGGCTTCCGGCAAGGTGAATGACAGCGAAGCCCTCTTGCGGGCCGTCTTGGAGAGGGAATCCCTGGGGAGCACGGGGCTGGAGAACGGGATCGCCGTGCCCCACGGCAAGACCGACGCGGTGAAGGATGTCTGCCTGGCTGTGGGGGTTGCGCCGGAGGGCGTCGATTTCGATTCGGCCGATGGCAAGCCCTCCCGGCTCTTCTTCCTCTTGGCGGCGCCGAAGGGGAAGGCGGGCCCCCACATAGCCGCATTATCGGAGATAGCGCGGCTCGCCCACTCGGCGAGCCTCATAGGCGCCCTGGTGCGCGCCAAAGACTCGGCCGAACTCCTCGATCTCCTCCGCTAAGCGCAGGCGGATGTGCGGACAG
>DATCUA010000060.1:0-4419 GCA_036567645.1 Rectinemataceae bacterium
AGTTCTCTTCCACGCTCGTAGAGGAGAGCGAGGGTTTCCTCGTCGGGGCTTCCGGCCCACTCCACGGCTTCAATAGAATCCCACTTCAATGGGGCGATGCGGTTGTCGTATTCCTTCTTGGCTCCGCCCACCCAGCCGAAACTCCCAATCCTCAGGGCTTTCCTATACCAGACATGCTTGCGCTCGAAGATGTCGAGGACATAGGCCATGGGGGGGAACATCTTGTATTCGTACGTTGGCATGGCGATGAGTATGCCTTCGCTTTTATACGCGTCGCTCAATACCCAGGAAACATCCTCATTGGGCACTCTGTGGATGGTGTATGGGACGCCCTCTTCCTCGATGCCCTCTATCACTGCTGCAAGGCCTTTTTCCGTGTTGCCGTACATCGATCCCCAGACAATGGCAATCTCCTTTTCGCGTGGGCCTTCGAGGTAGTCGGCGTACCGCTTGTACCTATCGATGATCACCCCGGGATCCTTCCTCCAGACCATGCCATGGCTTGGAGCTACGACGGAGATGTCGAGGACTGAGAGCTTGTCGATGGCCTTCTTTACGAAGAGGCTGAACGAGGAAACGATATTCGCGTAGTAGCGAAGCGATTCTGACTCGAAGAAATCGTGCTCCTCGGCTGAGAACTCGTCGTCGAATACCCTGTCTCCCAGAGCGCCGAAGGAGCCGAAGGCGTCGCAAGAGAAGAGGACTCCTCCATCAGCCGCCCATGTGGCCATTGTCTCGGGCCAGTGGACATTGGGGATCTCGAAAAAGTCCAGGGACATGCCTTCGCCCAAATCCAGCCTGTCGCCTGTCTTCACGGCGCGGAGTCCATCGTCGAACTTGTAGAAGCTTCGCACGAGATCGATGCCCTTGGCTGTAGCGATGATCTCTACATCTGGGTTAATTGCCCTGAACTCGGACAGCCAGCCCGTGTGATCGGGCTCGAGGTGGTTGAGGACGAGGTAATCCACGTCTTTGAGACTCATGCCGATGGAAGCGAGCTGTCCCGCAAGTTCTCCCGGGGCGCCCACCCAGTCGCGCACGAGATCGATCAGGGCAACTTTCTCGCCTTTGACCAGGTAGGAGTTGAGTGAAACCCCGTAGGGAATGGGCCAAATCCCTTCGAAGAGGTCGTCGGACTTGATGTCGGCATGGAGGGCGAAAATCCTGTCGGTGATGGGGTGGATCTTCATCGGCTCATCCTTTCAGCTATCTCAGAACCGCTTAGGCGGCCGGACGCTGGTTCCATTAAAGCATCGATGCGCGATATCGGCAACCATCGCCTAGGCCAAGGTGCGCCCAGGCGCGATTCTGCCGCCTAAAAGGCTCCCGACACGGTAACACTGAGCGAAAAGTTGACCTTGGGGCCTCCCGCCAGAAAGGTGTATTCCGCATCATCGGATCCGAATACGAAGGTCGGGCTCAAGCTCAGGCTCAAATAGTCCATGGGTTTCCATCCGAGGCTGGGCCGCACTAGGCCCGATCCGTCCGAGAGATTGGCAATGGCGAGCAGGGAGAGGCTCAGGTCTTCGTTCAGCACCTCGCCTTTCGTGATGCTGATGGCCGCGTAGTGCCTGCCCGAGCCATAGGCGAGATTCGCCAGGGCCGTGTAAATGCTTGGCACCGATGCTGGCGAACTCATGGATGCTGAAGCGATGGCGAGCTTGGCATCAGAGATGAGTGCATCCCGGTCTGCGCGCGCGTATCCTTCGCCGTTGTAGTAGTACTGGGCGATGGTTGTAAAATTGTCTTTTGGGCTGGAGTAAAGGGCTCCTGCGCTCGCCGAGGCGTAAAAGGAGGATCTGTGTTCGGCCTTTTCGGAGATGTCGATCGCGTAGGGGGGAGATGTTCCTATTGACTGCACAAAGGTCTTGGAGCTACCGCGGGATACCATCGCTTCGCCGAAAACGTCGATATCGCCTAGGCTTCCCGTGAGCGTGATCATGGCGCGTTCCGCGGTATCGGGGCGCCAATATCCCCCGAGCCCAAGTTCCCAGCCCCCAAGGAGGAGTTCCATCCTTCCGGCGAGGGCCGAGGTGGCGAAATCAGGATCGTCTTCGTCTACTATAGCATACAAGTAAAAGTTGTTCTGGCTTCCAAGGAGAGGCAGGTGGACACGGAAGTTCAAAGGTCCTTCGCGCTGAGCCTCGGGATCGAAGATATCGATGGCTTGGAGGTTGACCACGTCGGCCGGGCTCCAGAAGTATCCCACTCCCCATTTTACCGTGCTCTTGCCAAAGCGGAAGAAGAGCCGATCCTTCCAGTTGAAGTCGGCGAATAGCTCGAATACCGACACGTCGGGGACGAAAAAGGAGGAAGGGGAGCCTCCAGTCCCATTCTTGACAGTCTGGCCGAAGGGCCACGATGTCTTGACCGATGCGTGGACCCTGAAATCCTCGTTGGGCCGGCCGTCTACATAAAGGGTAGATCTGAGGCTGGCATCCAGAGTCCGCGTCTCGGGGTCGAGGATATTCGATGTTCCGCTCCAGAGATCGTTCCAGACGAAGCTGGGGCCGACTGATCCGGATATGGAACCACCAACGCGGACCGAGTTGGACTTGAGTGCCGCTTGCACCGGATCAACGATCGAAGGCCTCGCTTCGGTTCCCGGGCTCTCGACGACTTCGTCACCGAAGAGACTGTCTAGGTTGGTGTCCAGCCCCGCGTCCTGGGCCAGGAGTGGGCGAGGCGCTACGGAGAACGCCAGGGCGATAGCAAGCACCAAGCCCCTTGCCACGCGGTGAAGATGTGCTATTTCCATAGGGTCTCCTATCGATTGACCTGTTCGAGGAAGGCCTTGGTGAAGACCTTGTCCGGCAGTTTCTCGACCGATTGCTCGGCCATGGTTATCTGGCTCTTTTCGCCCTTGTTGATCTCGTCGATGATGAGTATCTGCGAGGGGAGGAG
This sequence comes from Rectinemataceae bacterium, assembly GCA_036567645.1. Taxonomy (GTDB): domain Bacteria; phylum Spirochaetota; class Spirochaetia; order Treponematales; family Rectinemataceae; genus JAPLSO01. The sequence continues at coordinate 2,905 of DATCUA010000060.1, forward strand.
CTTGCCCTCCAGCTCGACATACTTGGGAAAGAGCGTGGTTCGCATGAGCCGCCCGTTGACCGAATAATCCTCCTGCTTGAGGGTCATGACCCTATCCTTGCGCACATAGAGAGAAACGCGCTCGTAGGGCACTTCGTCCGTCCTCGCCTTGAGATTCAATACCCAGACGGGGAATTTACCCACCGTGGATTCGGAGATCTTGTCTATGACGTAGTCTTCGGAAAGAGAGCCCCCGGCGAAGTCCGAATTCTTGGCCTCCGAGTTCTGCAGGTTTTCCTTGATGGATGAGTGGGAGAACTTCCTGCTCGTCGGGTCGTAGAACCAGACATTGTCGTCCTCGCGAAGGTATCCCTGCCCCTTGTTCACCTCGGGCAGCATGACGAGTATGGTGAACTGTTTCTTCGTGTCCCGCCTGAATACTCGGACTTGGCTAACGCTCTGCTTTTCCCCCGGCTTTTCGGAGACTATGGTAAAGAGGGCCGAGTAATCCTTGCCGGGGAAATTGCCCAAGTCGTCCAGCTGCTTGAGAATGCGTTCGGCCCCGGCTTTGTCCAACGTTGGCTGCGTGTATCCAGGGGAGAGGGTGGCGAGAGCAAGAATACCTGCCAGTAGTGTCCTGGCGAATATGGACCGTGTTTTCATGAAGGCTCCTTTCTTGGTCATTTGAGGGTCCTCAAGGCTTCCGCTGGCTCGAGCCGGGCGGCGGCCCTGGCCGGGAAAAAAGCAGCCAGGAGAGTGAGGAGGGAGATGAGGAGTATATTGAAAGCCGCACGCAGTGGTGGGAGGAAGAAGGAGAGGTGGCCGTTCCGCATGATGAGGAATGCAGGCGAATCCATGCCGAAGTCGATAAGTGACAGGATCCCCATCGCGCCGAGAGCGACGAGGATGCCTGCAATCGCGCCTCCGAGTGCGAGGAAGAAAGCTTCTAAGAGAAAGAGAGAGCGTACCTCGGATCTCTGCACTCCTATGGCCCGCATGGTGCCGATCTCCTTGATCCTCTCGTACATCACCATCCTGAAGGTGTTTGTAATGCCGATCATGACGATGGCGAAGAGGACGAGGAGGATGATGGTCGAGGCCGTGTCCAACGCCACGACTATCTGCTTGGCCTGCGACATGATGTCGTCGATGGTATAGAGGCGGTATTTTACGCCCTCCCAGGTCTCGGTGTTCTGGGCGCGCATCAGGGCCATGAAGGGAGTGCTCTGCCCAGAATCTCCTGTTCGCCTGATGTCGAATAGCTGGAGGCCCGATCTCGTCATTCCTCCATAGAGTCTGGAAGCGAACTCGCCAGCCTTCTTCAGATCATCGAGCATGAAGCCAAGAGACATGTACTCCCCGGGGTCGAGCCCAAGGTTGGAGTTCAGGTAGGAAAGGTTGACGTACGCCATACCAGCGCCCATGATCCCCGATTCCACGCTTATGGCGGCAACTGTGAAGTCGGCTATGTTGTTCTGACCCGTGAGGGTCTGGAACTTGGCAGTCAGCCTGTCCCCGACGAGGATGTTGAGCTTC
>DATCUA010000061.1:0-1682 GCA_036567645.1 Rectinemataceae bacterium
TACCTGGACACCTGCGCCCGCTGTGGGCTCTGCGTGGACGCCTGCCACGTCTACGCCTCCATGCCGGACACGAAGTACACCCCCGTGGGCCGCGCCGAGGTTATCCGCAAGCTCTTCAAGCGCTACTTCAAGCTCCAGGGAAAGTTCGCCCCTTGGCTGGGCGAAACCCTGACGATGGACGAGATCGGCATGGACAAGGCCTACGAGGCCGCCTTTTCCTGCACCGGCTGCCGCCGCTGCGTTGAGTACTGCCCCTTCGGCATAGACACCCAGCAGATCATGTCCATAGCCAAGCTCCTCCTCATCGGCGTGGAAAAGCAGCCCCAGCTCCTCTCCATGCTTTCGGACATGTCGATAGCCAAGGGCGAGACCTATGCCGACACGAGCGAGTACTATATCCAGGCGATCAGGAACCTCGAGCCCGAAGTGGAGGCCCTGAGCCCCAAGCCAGAGGGCCGGGACACGATTCCCGTCTCGGTGCCCGGCTCCGATATCCTCTACGTCGGCCTTTCGGGCGCCCACTCCATCGTGCCCGCCGCCGCCATCATGAACGCGGCCGGCGAAAAGTGGTGCCTCTCCTATTTCGAGGCGGTCAACTTCGCCGCCTGGCTCGGCGATCCCAAGAAGCAGGCCCAGATTTCGGGTCGCATCGTGGCGGAGGCCGAGCGTCTGGGCGTAAAGGAAGTGGTCGTGGTCGAATGCGGCACGGCCACCCGCGTGCTCAAGTTCCAGTCGGGGAGGCACTCTTTCAAGGTCCTCTCCAAAATCGAGCTCATCGACCGCTATCTGGCCCAAGGCCGGATCGAGCTGCGGCCCGGCACCGTCGCAGGAAGGCTCACCTACCACGACCCCTGCCAGCTCGCCCGCAACTCAGGCGTCATCGAGGAGCCTAGGCGCATCATCGCCGCCCTCGGAGCCGACTTCGTCGAACTTGTCCCCAACCGCGAGGACAACTGGTGCTGCGGAGGAGGGGGCGGCCTCATCTCCCTGGGCGAGCAGGATTTCCGCATGAAATCCTCGCGCGTCAAAGCCGAGCAGGTGAAAGCGGCCAAGGCTGCCTCAATCTGCACAGCCTGCGAGAACTGCCACACCCAGCTTACCGAGCTCAACGAGCACTACGGGCTTGGGATGAAGGTGGATTCGCTGACGAGGATGGTGGCGGGCGCTTTGGCGAGGTAGGATATCTAAGTCGATATTCACATTTCGGAATTGATTCGCAGGATAGTATCTGCCTCACGTTTCGCTGGCGATGGTTACTGTTGCTCTCCCATTTCTCCTCTCCTCGTTCATTATATATGGTCTGAACGAAGAGGGGGACACAATAGACGCAGGCTTTTGCCAGCCATTGTCGTCTCAAGAGTCTATTTTCTGGCTTGTTTCCAAATCGCCAAGATTCCACACCTTCACGTTTATCCCCCTGGCGCGGAGGATGGGTGCCTGGATTTTCTGCAGCTCCACAACCAGGCGGACTTTCTGCTCAAAGGGCAGGGCGGAAAGTTGGGATCTGCGGGCTCTCTTCATGGCGAGAATGCGGTCCAATTCGGTTTTTATCGAGTCCATGCTTCCCAGGCTCCCATTAGGCCGTGACGGGATAAAATGTCCCTCAGCAGGGGGGTATCCAACCCGGCGAACGACATGAGCATCTCCACCCTGCTTCTGTCTTTCGGCCGTCCTGTCTGAAC